>JAKPRU010000579.1 GCA_029557025.1 Candidatus Omnitrophota bacterium
GCGCGGGCTACGGACGTAAGGACATGGTGTCACTGATGCGCGCCGGCGGACTTCACGCCCGTTGCCGGATTCGAAAGCCGGAAGCGTTACCCAGTACCAAGGGGATGGGACTCCGCAATGAGGTCTTTCGGGAACAGAAGGACGGCAAGGAGCAATAACAGGATAGCCGAACGCCGCATCGGAACCATTCTATTCGCTCCTTTGTAAAGGTCAATCGAAAGAAATAATTCGTATATCCTTCCATTCAGTAATCATCAAGATACCGGCATGAACCTGAAACGCGAATACGCCCTTCCTCAAACGCTCCGTATCTTTATGATCGATTGATTGAATACCGTTAATGAAGAGCTGGATTCGGGGACCGATCGCGGTAATCTCGTACGTGTTCCAGCCGTTCCAGTCGATGAGATTCGTGAAGTCTTTATCCGTTTTGACATAGACACCGCGCTCATTCTGATCGTACAGATGGCCGCTGATCCAGTCGCTGTCGGAGGCCAGGTCAGCCTGGTAGCCGTGAATCATGTTGTCAACCTGCCAACTGCGGAACTGAATTCCGGAATTGCCTTTGGGCATCCGAAATCGTAACGCGAGGTGGAAATCCTGGTACTCTTTGTCGGAGACGAGCCAGCCGTAGCCGGCCTTGTCGGAGGGAGATCGTCCGATAATGGCCCCATCCTGTACGGTCCATTGCGCATCGCCGAGCGCGTGCCAACCGGTCAGATCCTTGCCGTTAAACATGGATTGCCAGGGTCGCTGGTCGGGTATCTCGAGGATGCGGATGTCGGTCCACGCAATGGTGGCCTCGCCGGGATCCCCCATCTGCAGGGCGATGAATCCTTTTTTCGGGCCTGCCGGGTCATCGATCTCTACGGTTTTCCAGCCGTTCACGCGGATTTCGATATGATTACCAATAGCGGATATCTCATACTCGGTCCATTTTCCACGTTCGACGAGACGGGCGACATCATATAGCGAATCCCGAACAACCTGCCTGCCCTCGAGCTCCAGCAGAGAGCCGGTGGCAAACATGCGATTGGCGTCGAGATTGCCCTGGTAGCCGGCCATTTTACCGTCCTCCAGACGGCTACGGAATTGAATGCCGCTGTCGCCGCCATCCCATCGAAACCGGAGGCGAAGGACAAAATCGGTGAACTCCCCTTCGGTAATCAGCCAACCGGAATCGTCTTCCTTCGCCTTGGCTATAATGCTTCCATCCCGGACACTCCAGTCCTGGTTTCCTATCTGTTTCCAGCCTTGCAGGTCCTTGCCGTTAAACAAGTATCGCCAACCGGGTTCCTCGCTTAGTGCGGGAAACGCAAGCGAAATCACAGCCGCACAGAATAGTAGTCGTTCCATCATGGTCGATTCTCCTATGTGAGATGTAATAGATTCGGTTCCTATTTCCGTTTATCGTTTAATCCTGCGCCGATTTCGGACAATCTGTCGTGCGATTTGATCTCTCCGATCCAGAATATCCGGGGATATTCCGTGTGTTTTGTCAAGTCCCAGACAATCGGCGCTCCGATATTCAACAATAATTTGGGCGGTTCCGGCAGGGCGATGTCCCTCACCGAATCGCGTATTTTGCAGGTGTCGCAAGGGTTGCGAGGTGGTCGTAATCCTCGATGGCGTCGCGGAGAACCTCCAGGCGGGCGCCGCTCCAGAATCGGCCGTTGGGTTACGATTTTCATTCTTCCGGCAGATCCTTCTCCCGAAAGGCCAGCCGCAGATCGCCTTGTATGGTCGTCAACCAAAGTTCACCAGGTTCCCGTTCAAACACGTAAGAATAGGCGAATGAGGCTCCGGGTGAATCTGGGCGACGGGCAACAACAACCGGTTTCGACCAAGTCTTTCCATCATCCGAAGACAGAGCGACCGACAACTCCGCGCGGAAATTGCTGACCCGTTCATCGGACCACTGCCTGTCGCCACCCTCCATGGCCTCAGCGGGAACTTCCGTTGCTCCTTCCGGCAGAGGACGGTTCCATGTAAGCATTAAGCGCCCGCTTGCAAGGCGTGTGAATGTGCCGGGTGCGCTGCTCGCCGGGATATCCGAGGGCTGAAGAATTCGCCAGTCCTCGCCATCATTGTCCGAAAAGGCCGACCAGAAACGCCCCAAGTTGGTTCGGCACAACATCCACAACCGTCCGTCCGGGAGTTGCGCGATGGTCGGTTCGATCAATCCGTCATGGTGTCCCCGCCCGCCAATATCGAGCAAGTTGGAACGATGCCATGTTCTGCCTTCATCGTCGGAATACCGGGCACGAATTGCATGACGCCCGTCCTCGTACATCAGTTCCTGCACCGGCGCGACAATGCGCCCGTTTCGTGTCTGAATGAAATGGTGGATATCGCCGCTGTATCCCTCATAGATGATTTGTGCATCGGTCCATGTCTGTCCATCATCCGTGCTTCGAATGGACCAGACAGGCAGGCGCGTCCCCGGTTTGGGCAGACTGCGCTCCGCATCCCATCCCCACACCGCCTCTGCCATATTCAGGAATAAAAGGATGATCGTTCCGTTCCTGGTCCGCAGAAGCGCGCGTTCCCCGGAAGCCTCAAGTTTCCGGTCCGGCCCGAATAGAGGATGGGACTCCCATGTGACACCCTCATCGCGGCTCACCAGTGTCTCGGTATCACTCAGACCGAGGATGCCGCCATCAGGGAGCCGCACAAATGGTCCCAACGGCAGACTTTTCATCCATCGGACCCGCTTCTCCACCTGGATCCACCCGGCGCGAGTGGCAACGGGTTTCCAGCCATCCGGGGCTGTGGGAACCACCGCCGAGGCGACGGGCCGTCGCTCTTTCGGGAAATCCTGGGCAACCTTTTCCAGCAGAGCCTTCGGATCGTTCTCCATGGCATAGATCGCCAGACGCCAACGTTGCTCCTCCACAGGAGCCTTCTCCGGCAGCCACTTGGGATTATTGTGCATACAGTCATGCCAGGCTTGGCACATTGTATCCGCTGAATCATTGGCCAACGCTGCCAAGTAGCGCCCATCGCGCGATACCGCTCCGATCACCGGCGTGAGATACCGATCCGGGCTGTAGCCCGCCCAGGAATTCGGGGGCGTTACCGGAACTGCCCGCGACGACTTTACATACATTTGCACCCACGGTGGATTGTTGTATTCATGCTCAGGCTTTTGCACGGGGATTTTTGTTCGTTCCGTATCCAGGAGAAATGTCGGGCCGCGATCCGTGAAAATAAAACAGCGCCGTACAAATTCGGGATACGGATCCGGGGCGCTTGCGAAACCGGGGGCGTGGCGCAGCTGCCAGCAGAGATTGAGGCCGGGCGGTGTACCGGGCAAAGTCGAATCGGGATAGCCATCGCGGTCCAGCGCCAAACGCGCCTCAATATGAACCGCGCCGGGCTTGGGGGTGACTGTTGTGAGAATCAGGGTTTGCGGATTTTTCTGATCGCGGTGACGTACTTCCACTGCGCCTTCGGCTATTGCGCGGGCATCCAGGAAATCCGCTGCCGACTCATAACACCAGGCATCACAGGTGAAATCCGGCACATTCGGAAATGTCATCGAAACCATGGGATAGTATTTACCCCAAAGTTTTTCTTTGACGACACGGATCGTCGGCAGAGTTTCCGGCTGAGGATTCTCCGCCTCGGCGACAACGACAACATCCGGCCCGCCTTCCTCACCGGTTGCATACGGGCAAGCCACCCACACCGGGCACAGGACACCCAGCAATATGTTTAAAAGCCTGGCTTGTTTGCACATTTGGATTCGCCTCGTGTTCGGCATGGAATGAATGAACTAACTGGAGTTGAATCTATGCCATGACGGGACAAAGGTCAATATCTTCCGATTGCGGATTGGGGATTGCGGAACGCACAGGCCCTGTCATTCCGGCGAAAGCCGGAATCCAGGCATTTTGAAAAAATTTAGACTCCCGTCTATATTTTTTCTTGACAAAATAGACGAGAGTCTATATACTTCGGTTGAAGTCAATCGTTCTACATGCGAGGTAAGTCATCGTGAACACCAATGAAGAAACCATCCCGGAGCTGCCGGACGCGGAATTGGAGGTCCTGGCGTGCCTGTGGCGGCAGGGCAAATGCACCGCACGGGAGATCCGGGAGATGATGATCGGATACCGTCCCATGGCGCATGGGTCCGTCGCCACGCTTCTGAAACGCCTTGAATCCAAATCCCTGGTGACCAAACAAAAAGCCCCGGTTGGGAAGGCGTTTTTATACCAGGCAACACACGCGCCGGGGCCGACTTATCGCAGTTTGCTTAAGAACCTCTCTCAACGTATTTTCGGTGGTGACCGCATTGCGCTGGCGGCTTCGTTATTCGAAACAAGGCCGCCATCCGCAGAGGAATTACGGCAGCTCCAGGAGCTATTCGAGCAGCTCCGTCAGCAAAAGAATCGGAAAGGGGCCGAGAAATGAACGAGTGGGTATTGGGAGTCGATCAGGCGGCATCGGTGTGGTGGACCTACGTATTTCATGCGACCTGGCAGGGCGCACTGGTGGGGCTGCTGGTGCTGGCAGCGGTGTACCTGGGCAAACGTCTGCCCGCACCGCTGCGGTATTGGCTGCTCCTGGTGGCGCTGGCGAAATTCTTATTTCCGCCGTTTCTATCGCTGCCGGTCGGAGTGTTTCATTTCGCCGGTCCGGTGGTTCCGGCCACGCCACCGGCGATTTCAATAGCCATGCCTGTTGTGCCGGAACGGTCCATTACTGTGCAACCGCCCATGACTCTGGAGTCATCCGTTACCTTGGAGCCATCCGTTAGTTTCGAGCCGTCTATTCCCCTGCAGGCGGATCTGTCGTCGGCTCCCGCTCCTGAAGATCCTAATGATGATCTCGTGACAAGCCAGATAGAGACGCCTGCCCCGTCTCAACCGGCGCTAATTCTGCCCGGCTGGAGAACCTGGCTGCTTGCGGCTCATGCGGTGGGATTTCTGCTGCTTGTTGCGTGGATTGTTATGCAGTGGATTCTATTGATGAAAGCGACCCGTCGAGCGCAGAGGGTTACAGAAGGCGATCTCTACGAACGATTTCTCTCCCTGTGCAGGCAGATCGGGCTGCAACGCAGGATACGGTTGCTGATCTCAGCGGAGCAGCAGGCTCCGATGGCATTCGGCCTGTTCTACCCAACCGTGATGGTTCCCAAATCCGTAGCCGAGGATCTCACGCCCGCGCAGGCGGACACCATATTGACACACGAGTTGGCGCATCACCGTCGCGGAGATATCTGGGTGAACTGGACACAGCTCGTTCTGATCGCCGTGTGGTGGTTCAACCCGGTAGTGTGGCTATTGAGCCGCGCGTTGCGGCGGACACGGGAAGACTGCTGCGATGACCTGGTGTTGTCGCGGAAACTGACCACACCGGATGCGTATTGTGAGACGTTACTTCGTGCTGCTGCGGAGTTGTCGGCCCCCATGCCGCTGGGTGCGGTGCTGGGATTCGCGGAGCGTGTTCACCCGCTGGCGAACCGCCTTTGCCGGATTATGGATGGAACCATTCGACGGTCGGCGAGGCTGTCGTTTGTGGGGTTGTTGGCAGTGGTGGCAGTGGCAATCTTCCTGCTTCCGGGCTTGCCGAGCGCACAGCGGGAAGAGGAGAAGGCGGAGAAGGCGACGATGGAAAATGAGGCGGTTGGGGATCACGTGATTCTCTCTTCCGAGATTGTCCCCAATTCTCCTTTACGTGGTCCTTCAGGGGAATCCATCTACGGATTGGGCAATCTGCAGTCGGTTGCTTACTCTCCTGACGGCAAGTCCATCGCGACCTGCGGGAGTCTCGGTGCGTTCCTGTGGGATGTCGAGACAAATCGGCCTGTGCGGGCTTTTTATGGGCATACGGAACCTGTGTATGGCGTGCGATTTTCGCCCGATGGAACCAGGATCCTCACCGTGGGCGGGGACATAGTGAGACTGTGGGATGTGAAAACGGGCAACTCAATCCGGTCATTCGGCGGACATGAGAAAGCGATTGCATGCGCTGTGTTCTCACCCGACGGCAGGAGGATCGTAACCGCCGGCGGGGATGGTTTGGCAAAGGTGTGGGATGCGGAGACAGGTGCGGAAATTCGCACACTATCCGGCCATAAAGCCGGTGTGTTTTCCGTGGCATTTTCGCCCGATGGGAAGAAGGTCCTGACCGGAAGCGAAGACAACACGGCAAAGATGTGGGATGCGGAAACAGGTTCCGAAATTCACACACTTGCCGGTCATAAACTTCTCAGCCATACGCGTAATGTAATATCGGTGGCATTTTCGCCCGACGGGACCAAGGTATTGACGAGAGGTGGAGACGGTACGGCAAAAATATGGGACGCGGGGAAAGGATTGGAGATTCGGACTTATGGTTCGGATTTTGAAGAGGATATGCGGGTCGGCTTTTTCGTCGAGTTCTCACCGGACGGGAAGATGATTCTGAGCGCGGCCAGCGGAGCCAGGGCGGCATTGTGGGACACGGAGTCCGGGGCACAGATCCGGAAATTCGGCAATCCGGGATCGCAGTCGAGTTCCGCCGTATTCTCACCGGACGGCACAAAGGTCCTGGCCGTAAATGAGAACATGGATGTGGATTTGTGGGATGTGGAAACGGGCGGAAAGATACAGACTTTCACCGGGCATACGTCGCGGGTGGATTGTGCGGCGCTCTCACCGGATGGGACGAAGATTGTGACCTCCAACGGGATTCTGTGGGATGTGAACACCGGCAAAGAAGAAGTGCGCATATTCCCTCCGGAACGGTTCCGAGGGATCGGCGGAAGTGCTGCCGCATTCTCTCGCGACGGGAAGAAGGTCTTAATAGGGAGAAAAAGTGTGATATGGAATGTGGCCATCGGCGGCGAGTTTCCGGAACGCCCATCGAGACAATTCGAAGGGAACTACCTGGGATTATCACCGGATGGAATGCCGATCATAACGGATGGTTTCATGATTGAACTGATCAAGGAGACCGGGGAGATGGAGAGGTTCTCCGGGCATACCGGTGATGTGTTATCTGTGGCGTTTTCATCAGACGGAACGAAACTGCTTACAGGAAGCCGCGATAAGACGGCAAGACTGTGGGATGTGGGGACAGGGTCGCAGATTCGGGCGTTCCAGGGACATGAGGATTCTGTGGATGCTGTGGCCCTTTCTCCGGACGGAACAAAAGTCCTGACCGGGAGCCAGGATAAGACGGCAAGACTGTGGGACGCGGAGACCGGACAGGAAATCGAAAGATTCGAGAGGCACACAAGAGGGGTGTCCACTGTGGCGTTCTCGCCGGATGGCACAGCGTATCTGACAGGAAGTACCGACGGGACGGTATTGTTGATGCGCCCCGGAAGAGAACCGGCATCATTTCCCCATAGCGGGATGGTAAGTTCTGTCGCGTTCTCACCCGATGGAACAAAGATACTGACCACATCCCTCGACGGCACAACACGAATCTGGGATCTGGGGGATTCGGCTCAGGTCTCCGCCGCAACGCCCGAAGTGGAATCCGCAACAGCAGGCAATTCAGAACCGGAGACGGAAAAGGGTGTTGCAGAGAGTGAAACGATCAGGAGTCATGGAACTCCATCCTCAAACGTTGTCGCATTTTCTTCCTTACGTGGTCCTTCCGGGGAGTCAATCTTCGGATTAGGGGAATTACTGTCGGCTGTCTATTCTCCCGACGGCAAGTACATCGCAACTTGTGGGGGACTTGGTGCGTTCCTGTGGGATGTGCAGTCGAATCGGCTAATTCGCGCTTTCCTGGGACATACGCAAGAGGTTTATTCCGTGGATTTCTCGCCTGACGGAACGAAAATCGTTACGGGGAGTGATGACAAAACCGCCAGGATTTGGGACACGGAAACGGGGGATCTGATTCGGACTTTTGCCGGACACACAAAAGGCGTTCGTGCTGCCGTGTTCTCGCCGGACGGAAAGAGAGTAGTTACGGGGAGTTGGGATACTGCGAAGTTATGGGACTCGGAAACGGGCGTGGAGATTCGCACATTGTCAGGTCCCGAATCTGGTGTCTCTGACGTGGCTTTCTCGCCGGATGGAAAGAAAATACTGGCGGGGGGCACGGACAATACGGCAAGGATATGGGACGCTGAAACAGGTTCGGAAATTCGCACCTTCACCGGCCATGGGGATCAGGTGAGATCCGTCGCGTTCTCGCCCGATGGGACGAAGGTCTTAACGGGAAGTAGAGATCAAGCAGCGAAGATATGGGATGCGGAGACGGGATCGGAGATCCGCACATTTGTCGGACATACGAAAGATGTGTATTCCGTGGCCATCTCACCGGACGGGAAAAAAATCCTGACAGGGGGCCGTGGCAACATGCCGACGTTGTGGGATGCGGATTCCGGCACACAGATTCGGACCTTCGGAGAACCCGGATCGACGGCGATTTCCGTCGCATTCTCGCCCGACGGAACAAGAGTCCTGGCGGCAGGCGGGGATATGAACGCCCATGTATGGAATATGGAAACCGGGGACGAGATACAAACCTTTATGGGCCATACCTTGCCCCTGTTCTCTACGTCGCTTTCGCCGGATGGGACAAAGATTGTGACGTCCAGCGGGATGCTGTGGGATTTGACTACCGGCAAAGCGGTTCAGACATTCAGCCGGGGAGAGATGCCGGACGGCCGGTTCGCCGCTTTTCTGCCTGATGGGCTAAAAGTCTTAATGGGGTCCACTCATGCCGTCGTGTTGCGCGATGTGGAAACCGGAACGGAAATTCGAAGACTCAAAAAGATTACATTCACGGAGAACATCATGGCGTTGTCGCCCGACGGGAGGAGAATCCTGACGGGAAGTCACTGGACAGCGAAGTTGTGGGATGTTGAGACCGGTGAGGAAATTCGAACGTTCTCCGGGCATACGGCTGGGGTGTGGTCTCTGGGGTTCTCTCCGGATGGCACCAAGGTTTTGACAGGCGCTCGTGATAACACGGCGAGACTGTGGGATGTCGAAACGGGAGCGCAGATCCAGGCATTTTTCGGACATGACGGTGCGGTGAGATCCGTGGCACTTTCGCCGGACCAGAAGAGAGTCCTGACCGGGAGTGAGGACAATACCGCGAAATTATGGAATGCGGAAACGGGAGCGCAGATACGCACATTATCGGGACACACAGGCAATGTGTCCGCTGTGGCGTTCTCGCCGGATGGGACAGAATGCCTGACCGGCAGCTGGGACGGAACGGTGAAACTATGGCGCCGCGAATTAGTAAAGACATTTGTCCATAATGGTGCGGTTAGTTCTGTCGCCTATCTGCCGGACAGGACCCGAATACTGACCGGAAGCCGCGACGGCACGGTACGAATCTGGCACTTGGGGGAGTTGGCGCAGGTCTCCGCTGCAGCACCCGAAGTGGAATCCGCAACAGCAGGCTCTCCGCTTCCGGGCTTGCCGAATGCGGAGCGGGGAGGGGAAAAAGAGACGGCAGAGAAATCTGTGGAAGCAATTGATCCACAAGCGACACTCGACAAGAATCTTGCTCAATATGCCAAATTGTCTAACGGTGTTATTCGCTGCACGGAGACGCGTCATTTTCCGGCCGATCCGTATCCGGAAGAGAGCGCAAGGGTGGATATTACTTCGTTCTCCCTTGTTTACCGTATTCCTTACAGTGATGAAGCAATTCGGCAATGGGTTGAAGCCCGGCGCAAACCCTATTCGCAGAGCTGTGAAACCACTCTGTCATTCTGTGGTGATGTGTATCGCTATGACACAAGAAGCGATCCAGGCCTGTTCTATCCTCATGGCTGCAACTTCACTCAGATCTGGGATGCGAACACGTATATTCTTATCAACCACTTATCCAAGACCGTACACGTTTACGACCTGCAGTCCTTCACGAACATGCTCTATGATGTGTATCCCCATCCCAAATTGTTCCTGAATGTTCCCGCATTTTTTCTTGCATCAGCGGAAGTGGGTGGGGTGACCCACGAAATCATTTGTTCACCCACTGATCCCTCACAATATGCGGTGCGAATATTCCGGCAAGGGCGTTTTCTGGCACAAGCGGATATGGTTTCCGAAGGGTTCATCGGTTTCAGAAATGCGCAGTATTCAAGCGATGGTCATACGGTTTCAAACATCCGCACCGAGGGAGCCTTTCAGGACATTTCCGCGGTACCTTTGTTCCCAAAGCGAATATGGCACTTTCGCTCGATTTTAGCGGAAAAAGAAAGAGAGAATCTGAATATCAGTCCAGAATGGCTATGGCAATTGATTGAGGCTCCGTCCTACGGGGAGGAATATACTGATCTAATTGTAGAGACGACGGTGTTTAACCTCGCTGACATGACCGAGCGGGATCTTTATCCCACTATTCCAAAGGGATGGCACTACCAGGATAATCGTGCTGCTACGAGAGAGAAACGGATCAGCGAAGGCAAGGATGCTTTTGTTGGAGGTGAGATCCGGGAAGATATCTCCCTGGCCGTAGAAACACCTATTGCAAGTCTCAAGGAAATCTTCAATTCCCTTCCCAACCGCGAGCGAGGAAGGTCCGACTGCAACGCCGAGGGTGGAATCCCCGGCAGCAATCCCCAGGGATGAAACCTCAACCGCCGCGCCCGGTTTGGACAAGCGACTTGAGGGGCCGATGATCAGCACGCGGACACCTTTGAGTCAGATCCTGAGTTTGATCGCATCTGAGGCAGGATTGAGATTTACGGTCGACCAGGGGATCAATCCGAAGGTCACCTTTTCGCTCGAAAATCCCACCGTGCAGGAGGTCCTGGATACCATCCTGCCGGGAGAGGGACTGGACTACATGGTCATGCCGGACGGAATGGTTCGGATCGGCCGGGCATATACTATTATGCACTCCGACAGGGATCGCGATTCGGTCGATGCGAGTCGTCGTCGATCTCCTGATGAAAATGAACGAATCGAGGTATGGGGATTCTATGTCTACGGTTCGAGTCATGTCTCACAGGAATTGTACAATAGCCTGCAATCCCTCAAATCCGAAAACGGGAAGTTTGTGGCAGACGATGAGAGGAAGGTATTCCTGATTATCGACCGCAGGGAAACGATCCGGAGAATGAAGGAAGCGGTTGAGCACTGGAGACCCCCGTGTCCCGTTGTGTACTTTGCATATTTCGAGTTTCAAGACTTAGACGATAGATGGACATCCCAAAGCCCGGAAGCGGTAGAGACCCCCACCGCCGTCCCCGAAACTCCGGTTGCCACACCGACTCCCCGCCCGCTCGCGGAACACTACAACATCGAAAGCATCGTGGGAAAGGCAGCGGTCCTGATTGACTATACGCTCAAACCGATTACCGTCCGAGAAGGCACGGTAGTCGATGACCCGTTGGGCAAGTTCGAAGTGGTAGAGATTGATGCGGATAATGGCCGCCTGCGGGTGAAACTCCTGTTCGATGGGCATGAAAAGTGGATAGAACAACCGGCGCGGTAGAGTGGGCACGGTAGACGGAGCGGACATGGCGGGGGACATGTGAGAGCCGTGCGGATTGAACGTAACATGGGCGTCCCGCCCATGAACCTTGGATTCCGGCTTTCGCCGGAATGACGGAGGCAGGTTCGAGTCATCTTGCGTGGGCCAGCCCCCAAACGGGCTTGAGCCGCAGCCTGCAACATACCATCCCCTATCCCATCAATTGACCTTCACACATAATCGGCTATTATTCAACATGTCGGAACAATCGAATCTCGAAAGCACGGAGGATGACTGTGAAGGCAGCGCACGACCCTATCAACCCTGGAATCTCCACTGCCCATCACGCTGTAATAATCGTCATACTTCTGACCGGAACTCTTGCGCCCTATCCCACAGGCGCGGCGGATGCCCCCGGAACACAGAAAGTCCGACTCCCCTATAACAATCCTGACCTCGTAGTCGACCTGGGAGTGGGCTTGTGGGCCAATCCG
>JAKPRU010000581.1 GCA_029557025.1 Candidatus Omnitrophota bacterium
TTGATTGACATCACACTATACCTCCATTGTTTTCTTCCTCAGGAATTTCCGCCTGTTCCCGGAGGACCATGCGAGAAAGACCCCTGATGGATTGTGAACTGATTGGAATAAGCAAGGCCGCTGCCAGGCGTTTCCCGTCAACCTGTGAAGCCTGAGACTCGGACCAAGCGTTTTTCCGGCCGGATTGGCCTGCGCGGCTATGCGGCATGGGAATCACTCCTGCGGCTCTCAAACGGCGTACGGCGATGCTACAGGCATCAGAAATCCGACCGGCACGCAACAGGGATACAACGGCCGTTTCGGGGCGAATTTCAATCTGTTCCCCGGATTGCAATTCCAGAGGACGAGGCAGGAAAACATGCTTCAACAAGGCATAACTGCGTGGAATGGGCGGAGAATCCTGCAAGTTGTGCAATCGGAGTTTAAGTTCCTTGTATGGCGGTCGAACCAGGATGCAGCCCCACAGGAGTTCCTCAATTCGGTTGTCGTCCGTCAAACCATGAAGGAACATCGCAACCGCTCCCAGCCGGGCGGTTCGCCCGGAGTCAATCGGGAGAGTCGAACAACCTGCACGCTTGGCATCCATCAGGCGCCGTTCCAGCACAGCGCACAGGTTGGATGTCAGGTCCGCCTGATTCCAAACAACACATCGTTCCTTCTCCGCCCATTGTGGTTTTTTGGCGTTGGTGACCGGCTCAAGGTTGGCGCGAATCGGTCCTATCTTGCTTGCAGGGTCGTATACACACGCCAACGCCAAGGCCAATTCGAATTCGACCGAGCCGTCATTCGCCGCACGAAGCCAATCCTGCGTAAGACCGCCAACGGGAGCAATTCTCTTGTCTTCACGGAATTTTTCTGCACCTGCAAGTTCGCGTTCCGCTTTCCCGAAAGAGCAGAGAATGTCGGCAAACCGGGAGGACTTTCCGTATTGACAGAAGTCAAAGATGGAACGTTCGATTTGACGGAGAGTTGCCTGAAAGCGGGGCGGAGTGTTTTTATCAGAAATGGCTTTGCGGAATCCATCCAGCCAGGGATCAATTTCACCAAGAAGATCGACATCCTCTCGATAACAAACATCCGGGCGAGAAAGTGCGACAGCCGTATTGTAATTCTCACCCCCCACACGTCCTTTGACAATGCCATAACGAACGAAGGATCGGATTCCACGATCGATACCTAATAAAGCGACAGCCCTGGCAAAATCAAGCCCATTTCTTGCCTGGGATTGCCGGTAGGTTGCTCGGCCTTCCGCGAATACGATACGAAGTTCGGGAAATCTCGCAGGGTTTTGCCAAAGGGGCATCCAGATCTCCCTGGCTCCCCTTTCCTTTTGAACCGCAGATCCGTACCCCACAGGGGTCATCTCTACTTGAAAAGGAAAGGCGGCTTGTCCAGGATATCCTACGCCATACCGTTTTGTTGGCGCTCCAGAAAATACAATTGCACCTTCCAGGCAAAGCACAAAGTCCCATGGGTTTAGATAGGATCCCCTTTCGAATCCCTGCCCTGCATTAGGTCCTCCGATCAATCCGGAATCGTAGAGGCTTGCGGTCCGTTTTGCCACCAGACTTGAAATCGGTGTACCAAAGATAGCGTTTTGGGTACGGGTTCTTTCGTCCAGGTTTTTCTTTTTGGTTCTTTGGTTATCAAAATCAGGCAGACATTCCCACAGGTTCTGCATGAAGTTGTCGGAAAAATGCGTATTCCCGTCGCTGCCGCCTCCGCTTCCCAAAAAGATATTCAGGTGTGCCTGATCCTCTTCCAGTACGGCAGCTGTATCGATCCAGTCAAGACACTGATCAGATATTCGCGACCGCAGAGTCGCGATAAATTGGCATTTCTTTTTCTTCTTGCTCGTGCCCTCGATATCTGCTTTTTTCTTGATACCCGCCACATCCATGGCCTTCAGAACTTCGAGAATGCATTTACGGTACCTGTCCAGTCGGGGTGATTGCGTTGCAAGAAAGGATTCAATGACCTTTGTAGATGTGGGCGTGTCTTTGAATGGACCTGGAGGGCCACTCGCGTTGACTCCAAAAAAGTCGCCTCCACTCCAGGGAACCACAATCGGCGTCGGTTTATACTCCTCGAGAAAAAACTCAACCAATCCGTCCTCGTCAAGGCTCGAACATAGAACAAAGGAATCATTTCGCCAGAATCCACGTGCTTGCTTGTCTTTTTGCTCCGAAACTAACCGCAAAACCCCCAACGCCTTGAGGTAGTCCATTAACGGTTCGGGGGTGCAGCCTGTTAAAGTGAGTTCATTCATGGTTATGATCCTCCTTGCTTCCACGCCAGTCCGATATGCGAAATACCGCCTCCAGGAAAGCCAGGCGGAACGGCCCCAGGTCTTCCTGATCGCGGAGGTTCAGCGTTCGTTCGATCCACGAGGGTTGGCTATCGTGCGACAGTCCCAACTCCATTAGTTCCAAATCGACGACGAATTCGGGAGATATCACTCCGCCGCCTAAATTCGTAGCGGCAACCGGATCGCCTTCCCAGACACCACGCGCGAACCGTTTCTTCGTATCGTCAGGGATTTTCTCTCCAGGCATTGAGCGGATAGCCAGACGGATTTTCCCGTGATGCGAGGCAATCAAATATGCCGTTAAATTCCGCAGTTTGGTGTCTTGGAAGTCGGGGTTGCTGAGAAACGCCAGGGCGCTGACCAGCTCATGCCGGAAGAAGCGGCGTTCGTATCGACCCAATTTCCCCTTCGCCCATATCTCCTGTTCCGGCGGCCTGTCCTCTTTCAGGGCTTTCTGAAACAATTCATGCGCTTTTCCTGCATCGTGCCATCGGGCAGCTGTCAGGAGACATTCCTTATGGCGACGAATCGTCTCCAGGTCTCTCAGCGCATTGACGATTTCTTCACAACTTGAGACGACGCGGTTCGTATGGTCGGCCAGAGTTACCCAGCGACCTGTTGTGGAAGCGGGATCGGCATCATCGCTGTCATCATCGAAGGCGGAATACTGTGCGGCCGGCGGGAGGACAGGAACGAAATCGGTATCACGAGGATTGCCTGTCCATCCCTTGTCTTTGTCATACCCCCCGGCCTCTTTCGGCAGCAGAACAACAAGACCGGGACGAACCCTTTCGTCCCGCAGAGGAATCCACTTGCGATCGAGGTAATCCCAAACAAAAGCGCTGTTTTTTAAAGACTTGAGGAATTTCTTGAAATCGCCTATTGGAGCGCTGCATAGCTCATTCCTGTGAGGTTGAGGCATATCATTGCTCGGTTTTTCGTCCCATTCACGCCAGAAGACTTGCACTTCGCGACAGTCATCTTCGTCACGAACATATCGAGAAATATCAATGTCATTCCCCGCAAGGTCCGGGGTTGTGTCAAACAGCTCGATCAAGTCCTTTTTGCGGATGACATGACGCACGTGACAGTCGCCGATGGGAATCCCCGCCGCTTTCAACGAATTGGGGGAGACGTCTTGCTTTTCCAGACGCGCAAGAGATTCTCTTGCGTTCTCGATCTCAACCTGTTCATAGGGGGCAGCATCTCTCACATCGATCCAGACGATCTCCGCGTTCTCACACTCTCCATAGCGGTTGCACCGTCCAAACCGCTGAACCAGACTGGACCATGGGGCCACTTCTGTAATGAGAAGCTGGCAGCTGATGTCCACTCCCGCCTCGACTACCTGAGTCGCGATGATGATTCTACCTTCAGGATTATCGGAATCCTTCTTCAGCAGAGCATTCAGTTTACCCCGTTCCTCCGGGCGAAAACGAGAATGAATCAAAAGGAGACCGGCTTGATTTGTTGGCCGCTTCGTTTTTTTACTCGCACCCTTCAGAAGTCCATACAATTCCTGAGCCTGTTTGACGGTATTGAGAATCACAATCGTTTGTGTTCCTGCCTTGTGCTTGTCGCGGATGTGATCTGCTAGATTTTTGAGACGGTTCTCGTCCGGTTTGATATCCCATTTTTGGAGTGTTTTTGGAGCATCCAGAATTCCCTTGAGTTGTTGCCGGTCATTATTGTCCAGTGAGAATACTGAGTCCTCTTTCAGGTACTCGGAGAAATCCACGGTTTCCAACCAGTTGGGTTCAAGAGTCGCACTCATCCAGATTGAGGCACATTGGCCCGATACCCCAAAATCGTTTCGGAACGCCGCGAGCTGGGCGCCGGTTGCTACACCACTTCCCATCAATTGGACTTCATCAAACACCCAAAGGCAGTCGTTATTCAGCAAACCGAACTCGACGGGCCAGCGGGAACGGCTGGTCGCATATCCCCGGTTCAGCGCCCGTGAAAGAAGCATATCTTGTGTGCCGATGAGAATGGCGTCCCTCTCTGGATACATCGTCCAATCCCTGTCCACCTCACCCCCCATGACCGTGTGAACCTGGATGTTTTCGATGTCTTCCTTGCGGGGAAGTCCGTTCGTGACAAGATTCTCAATCCATTTATCCGCCGCATCTCTTGTCTGCTCAACAAGAACTCGCATCGGGAGGCAATACACGAGTCGCCGTGGCGTTGCGGATCGGACGCTTAAATTTGGATGGAATCTCCGTTTCCACATCCACCCCAGAATAACCATTGCGGTCTTTCCACAGCCCGTCGGGATATCCACCAACGAAGGCCATTCCTCCATCTCCGTAAACCTCTCCTGGAACCTTCGAGGGCATTGCCCCGTGGCCCTCTTGAAAAACTCGCCAAAGTCAATCATGTCTGTCTCCGAATGAATCCAATGGAATTGATGCTCGAATATGAACGGAATCTTGTGTCGGGAATTGAGTTAGGAACTTTCCGAAGGTCGAAGTGATTGGAGAGGATGCCCCTGAGGAATACACAAACAAGGCGCACGGTAAGGCCGCTTATGCCCTCATACCTGAAAAGGATTTTCTGCTCGCGCAGCATTGTGGCTCCCCCCGATTCCTCTTCCCTGTGGTCCTATGACTCCAAGCAGACCACTGGAAGGCCGTCTTGCCCCTGGTATTTCCGCGTCACGTGTGACACGGACGGAAAATCCTCAAATCGTCTCAACAAATCTCGAGAGGGAAATACAGATTTCCCTCGCTGTGGTTAACAATAGCGGCAGGTCTTCTCCGGTATTCTTCGAATGCGTCGGGAATGTATTTGGGGAAGATGAAGCCCAGGACGACATGCTTATACTCAGCAGCGTCCAGGTTGTTGCGGAATTTGTCTGCCGCCTTCCAGAGATGGTTCCCGAATCCCGGTCTTGCCCCGTTGTTGCGGTTACTCGCCATATCCCATCACCTTCCAGGAAGGTGTTAATTAACAACAGAAGCACTACTCAAAAACCGCCGTCTCAATCCATCGCCCAGTTCAAATAAGCTGGTCCATCATTCATAAGTCTATGGAACTGAGGGGGATCGAACCGCTGCCATAGAGGGACTCGAATCCGGCGCTCTCAGCGCAACGGCCCTTTATACAAGAAAAGGACGTTTTCCTCAAGTGGGCTGCAAACGGAAACATGACCTCCTCGAACACCGTCCCATGGGGCGAATCTACGGTGCTCGATGCGGCACACGTTCGGAACATGGCTTGCCCAGTCTGGATGTTCCGCATTCGAAATCCAGGCTCTTATGGGGCACTCCAAGGTGCAAATGAGCGAGATTTACATCCATTTCGTCGGCGGATCCCAGTTGCGTCAAGCCGTCTTGTCTTTGCAGCTGCCTCGATGATCACCAGAGCAATGGAATGTGCCTGCTCCCCGAAAACTGGGCCATTGGGAATGCTAGGATCTCCTCACGATGAGGAGGTTCAATATAAAGAGAAAAAAGGTTTACTGAGGAACAGATCATTGGGATTATCCGGAAGGCGGACAAGGGGGAGAAGTATGGAAGTCTTTTCAAGCCTCGGAGAGGCGAAGGTCCTCCTCGAACGCTGGAGCCGGTACTATAACACCGAGCGCCCTCATAGCAGTCTGGCGTATCAAACCCCCAGAGAGTAT
>JAKPRU010000583.1 GCA_029557025.1 Candidatus Omnitrophota bacterium
TGTATCTGGCCCGTCGGAAATACTGGCTTCGGGAAATTGCGCCACGAGTTATTCGCGAAAGAGTTCCTCGAGTTACGGAACAAGAGGTTGCGGCATTCAAAGCGGAACATCCCGACCAATGGAAGGAACTCGAGAGTATTCAACTGAGTCATATCCTTCTGAAGGTCCCGGAAAACGCCTCCCCGGAAGAGGAAACAAAGATCAAAGAGAAAGCTGACTTGATCGCATTGCGGGCAAAGGCCGGGGAAGATTTTGCGGCGCTCGCCCGCGAATGCTCGGAACAGGAAGAAACCCGGAAAAATGGGGGACGTCTGGGCAGGTTGCGCCGCAGCGAGATTTTCCCCGAATTCGAGGTCTTGTTCGATCTACCGGTCGGGAAACCCAGCGATCCGATCCGTACGAATTTGGGATACCACATCGTCCTGGTCCATGATCGGGTCACCATCGCCGATGTGCTGTATCGTGAGAACTTCAATCGAGAGTTCAACCGGTGGATCGATGAAATCATCGAACGACCGGAAACGCAGATATACGCGAAAGGGGAACTGGTGAAAGAAAGCATCACGGAGGCCGGCTCCGAACAAATCGATCTGCCCGATACCGCTACCCCGTAGCGGATCCGGTTCGGGCTACTCCATCGGAACAGGGTGCTTTCGCGGATCGGATGATTAGGCCCCCATGTTGATGACGAGACTGATCAACTCATCGACGGTTGTGATGAGACGTGCGGAGGCCTGATACCCCTGCTGGAAGCGGATCAGATTGATGGATTCCTCATCGATGGATACGCCGGAAGTCTGCTCCTTGATTGACTCAAACTCACTGAGCAACTTTCTGTTGACCACGCTGAACTGGCTGATTTTTGCACCTTCCAGTCCAAGGCGGGAAATCGTGGACCGGTAGTAGTCACCATGACTTCCTCCTTGCAGAACATCGGAATCGCTCAGTTCTGCAATCGCAAGCGCGGCTTGATTGTCACCGGTCGCCCCGGTTTTCGAGGTAGCCAGAAGCCGCGCATCGTAAAGAACCCTGTCATTGATCCGAATGCCGGCTGCATCCGAGCCTAGAAAAAAAGTGTTCAATCCGGCGGAGGCCAGGAAGTGACTGCTATCCTCCAGAAAAGAGATCTCATCCGTTCCGGTAGCGGATAGGACCAACTGATTGTCCGGGGTAATAGAGGCAGAGACAGTCGGTCCGATATTGTCGCCGATTTGGGTGACTTGGCTTGCCGCCACGATGGCATTGTTCCGGGTCGCGTCCAGGACCGGTCCATCTGCAAAACCCAGAGCCGCCAGCAACAGCGTGTCATCGCTTCGGAATGTGAACTGATGCCCCCGCGTGCCTTCCACTTTCAGGCAATACTGCGTGGGATCGGACGGATTGGGGGCAAGAGACGCGAGGATCGGAGCGCCAACCTCATTGGCGGCATCGTTGATCGCCTGAACAATGTCCGAAAGGGACATTGCACCTGTGACCGGATCCGCTTCAACCTCGACGTTGAAAATATCGGTCACTTTGCCTCTGGAATCGGCAACAACGACCTCAAAGGTCCCGGACTGAAATGGCAAACTCCCCAATTGCCCATGCCCGTCAATTTTACTGAGACCGAGCGCAGCGGTTAACCCGGTATTGTCGTTTCGGAAGAAGAAACGAGAGTCGTTCGTTGCCGTGATCTGCATTTCGCCGTTGGCGGTAACGGTGACATCGAGGTCAGCCATATCGTTGATCTGCGCGGCAACACCGTTGATCGTCTCAATTCCCCCGTCGGAAATGGCAATGGTACGGGTTTCCCGGATGTTTCCCCGCGCATCCACCACAACCACATCAAAGGATCCTTCCCCGATCACGGAAGGAGAAGTGCCGGGGAAAACAGCACTGAAATTCGGGTTCCCGGCGGTGATAAAGTCGGTGTTCTGCTGCCCTGCCGCAAATAGACCCTTCGCGCTGGTGGAAACGCCTCCCACCAAGTCAACGGTCGGATCGGTGACAGGGATCATCATGGCACGCATGATCCCGGATGTATCCCCCTGAATGGACAGCGTTTCCCCGGATTTTGTCGTCTGGAGTCGAAAGAGAACACGATTGGGGTCTTTCGGATCGGGAACAAACGCTACCGCGACTTTTCCTCCGGTTTCCGTGGCGATTCGTCCTGCAACGTCGGACATCGTATCGGTCGAGTTGATGGTAATGACATAGGGATCGACAACATTGGGAGTGGTGCTGTCGGCATCGATGTCGTTTCCGGCAGCATCTTTCAGGTGGATCTCCAATTGAAAGGGACCGGCATCGAATCCGACCGGCACATCCGGAAACAGAGCAGAGAGAGCCAAAGGCGGCCCGCCGGGTAGGACATCATCCGGGTCGAAATTCAAGATCGATTTCACATCGCTGACATATACAGGCTCAAACGTGTATGCAGAATAGGCTGTAGAAACAACCCCATCCGCGCGATCAATGCGTTGCACGATGTCGTACACGCTGTCATCCGTGGAGACATTCACATTGAATGTTCCACGGGTCTGGTTATCTTTGGTAGCCACGCGGATGGTAAACTTACCGTCTTCGATTTCAAACGGATAGTCGGCGATCGTCGCGCTGGGGGAAAGCACCGGATGATTAAAGAGTTGGTCCAGCGTTTTGGCAGAGGTCGGCGAAGTCGATCCGGATGGAAAGACGAATTCACTTGTGATCTCCTGGTATCCGGCGGTCCCGGTGGCCGCGCTGTGAATACGGTTGACTTCCTGAATCAGGCTTCGGGCAAGCGTATCCATGTCCGCAAGGAGCTGTGGAAGGATACGGTCCCGCGCGTCCACTATTCCCCCCAACTGCCCGTCTTTCAAGTATTTATCCAGAGACTGGAGACCCTGGCGTTCAAAGAATATATTGTCTGTCTCAACGGGAACCCCGCCGCCGGTGCGGGTGACCAACTGGTTAGTTTGCACGCCATCAACAATTCGCACACCCTGAAGGGTCACGGCGACCTGTCCTCCCCCGATATCCGTGACCTGAATGGGAACGATCTCTGCAAGACGATCGAGTCGGCGGTCGCGTTCGTCCCTCAGATCGTTCGCCGAGAACGATTCCCCGACTTCGGCCACTGAAATCCGGCCGTTAAGATTGGCGATATTGACGGCAAGTTGGTTGATTTCATCGACCAGGTCATTGACCTGATTGTTTAGATCGGTTCGGGCTTGATTCAACTGTTTGGCAATCAGATTCAGCGTATCGGTCAGGGTGGCTCCGCTTTCAAGGACAGCGCTGCGGACTTCCGAGGCTTCGGGGGAGTTGGCGAGATCCTGCCAGGAAGAATAAAACTGAGAAATCAGGTTGTTTAATCCGCCGGAACTCGACTTTTCAAGAGAATCGGAAATCGGATCGAGGGTATCGTTCAGAATGGATTCAATTCTGAGAAAGATATTCTCTTGCTCCTCGTAAAAAGCCGCTCCACTTTTCGCGCTTCGGACCTGGCCATCCAGGAAAACATCCCGTATCCGTTCCACGGTAACCACGTCCACACCGGACCCGAAAATCCCGTTCGTGGTGCTGATCGGCGCAGAGGAAGTCTGCACTGTTCGTTGGCGTGTATAGCCCTCAGTGGAGGCATTGGATATGTTGTTCGCGGTAACATTGATGGCTGCTTGTGAGGCAAACAACCCGCGCGCGCCCATATTGAGGATACCGAATAGGGTTACCATGATTTTTTTGCCTTCCTCAAACCTTGAAAACCCCTGAATGCAAGAAATCCCCGGCAAATGTTGCCGGTATAACCAGGGAGATACCGGGTCATGTTTGAAAGACGCAAACCCCATACCAGAGGCATTGAGAATCAAAAATGAAATCAGAGACCAGCCGAATCCGCGCGCTTTTCGGCGTGGAGAGGATGCAAAATGAAAGCGTCGGGAGCCAAGCCTTGAATGCCGTCAAATGAGTTTGAACGCACCTCGTGAATATGTTAGTCTGACCATTCAACAACAAACTGTTTTGAGACATTGCAATGGAAAAGCCTGATCTTTCAGATGAAGTCAAAAGTCTCATCCCGGAACTGGTCCGGCTTCGACGTGATTTCCACCGTCACCCGGAGCCGGCATTTCAGGAAGAGCGCACGGCGGAAGTTGTTGCGGCGTATCTGCGGGACCTTGGATTGCCTTTGCAGACCGGAATCGCGCGGACCGGGGTTGTCGCTTTGATCGAGGGCAAGAAATCTGGGCGAACCCTTCTGCTCCGAGCGGACATGGACGCTCTGCCGATTGAGGAAGCAAATGAAATCGACTATCGCTCTCAGGTTCCGGGCATTATGCACGCCTGCGGGCATGATGGGCATACGGCAGTTCTTCTGGGAGCCGCGCGTGTCCTGGCGGAGAAGAAGGATCGACTTGCGGGGAACGTGAAACTGGTTTTTCAGCCGGCCGAAGAGAAACCCGGCGGCGCATTGCCGATGATTGAAGAGGGAATCCTGGAGAATCCCAAGGTGGATGCGGCCTTGGCGCAGCACCTGGCGATGATGTTACCCATCGGGCAGATCGGCGTTCGACCGGGGCCGGTATTTGCGAGCACGGATGAGTTCCGGATCACCGTTCTGGGGAAAGGCGGTCATGGCGGGATGCCCCATGAGACGGTGGACCCCATTGTTTGCGCGGCACGGGTTGTGGAAGCCCTTCAGACACTGGTGAGCCGCGAATGCCATCCCGCGAAAGCGCTGGTTGTCTCCATCGGTCGAATTGCAGGCGGGCAGACATTCAACGTGATCCCCGACAGCGTCGAATTGGGAGGCACGGTTCGCACGTATGATACCGCCTTGCGGCAGTCTATGGAGGAACGGGTCAGGCGAGTAGTCAAAGGAACCACGGAGGCCGCCGGAGCCGACTACCAACTCGATTACCGTTACCTGTATCCGCCTTTAGTTAACGATACGGATATGAGCCGATTTGTTCGGACAATCGCTGGGGAGATTGTCGGCGAAACCCGGGCCGTCGCGCACGATCTCGATATGATCGGCGAGGATATGGCTTTTATCCTGGAACGTGTACCGGGATGTTACTTCTTCGTCGGCGCGCGAAATGAGGAAAAGGGGTGTATCTACCCGCACCATAGTTCGCGGTTCAATTTCGATGAGGACGCCATGCCCATCGCCGTCGAAATGTTGGTCCGGTGTGCAGAGCGGTTTCTAACGAATAACAACTTTTGGAGAGCCGAATGAAGAAACATCGAACAGTAGAATACGATCGACGCAGTTTTATCCTGAGCGGGAAACGTGTATTCCTGACTTCCGGATCGATTCACTATTTCCGTGTACCTCATGAATTGTGGACGGATCGACTGGAGAAAGCGAAATCGTTCGGTTTGAATTGCATTCAGTTTTATGTGCCCTGGAATTACCACGAACCGCGTGAGGAAGATTATTGTTTTATAGACGATGCCGATTTGGATCGATTCATGTCGCTTTGCGAGAAAATGGGATTTTACCTGATTGCGCGGCCCGGACCCTATATCTGCGCGGAATGGGATTTCGGCGGATTCCCGGCATGGTTGCTGACGAAACCTGGCCTTCTTTTCCGTCGATATGAACCGCAATACCTGAGATACGTGGATCGCTGGTTCGACCGCCTGATTCCCATCATCGCGAAACATCAATACACGCGCGGAGGCGGTGTGATTCTCGTTCAGATAGAAAATGAATTGGGAAA
>JAKPRU010000597.1 GCA_029557025.1 Candidatus Omnitrophota bacterium
GTACTCGGTGTGTTCACCGACGGCTCGTAACGGAGACCGTTCAATAAAACTCCTATCCCACCCCCCGCGGTCTGAGACCCCGCCACCGCGTCATCCACCACGATCGATATCCCGGTGATCGCTCTCGGATCAAATCCGGAAACTCCCGCCGATGCCGCCAGAGCCTGCGTAATGGTGTAGTATTGAAAGGCCGTGGTAAGACCCGTGAGAATCAGCGTCACTTTCTTTTCATGCCCGGAAACTCCGGAAATTAACTCCAGCTTCAACTTCGAAGTCCCTGATGCGCCAACCCCGATCACTAGATTATTCTTCGTGAGATCGTAGGGCGCATCGGAAAAATCAAGAAGAGTTCCGGCCCAAACACTGTTATCCGCGGCCCGGCCTTCCGCAAGATTATAAGTCGCCCAAAAATAACCGCTCGAGTCCTGAGAAAAACCCGTCACCGTCGGTATCGTATGCCCTGCAGGACACACCCCGTTCACCGGCGCGGCATCACACGGCGCCATTTGACTCACCACAGGCTGCAGCGGGCCTTGTCCGTTGAGATTATTAAAATCCGTTACCGTCCCCGATACAGCTCCGGAAACCGACGGCCCATAGTGAAGACCTCCGACCTTGATCCCCACCGTAGCATTTTTGGCGGCACCCCAGCTGTTCTCAAAAATAAAGTTGATCTCCTTGATATGCGTCATATCCAAACTGGGATTAATACTTTGAATCCATGCGATTGTGGGAGCGATATTCTTGTAGGATGTTCCCAGTTGCTGAAAGGAAAAAGCGGCTTTCCGTCCGTTAGTGTCCTTGAACTCAACCACAACGCAACGGCTTGAGCCTGAAACGGAGCAGGCCGTTGAACTTTTAATATCAAAACTGAAATATCCAAGTCCGCTGAGATCTTGCGAAGTATTCCCATAAGACGCAAAATTGATCGTGGCACCCACATAGCTGCCGGAATTGGTGATGTTGTAATTAAATGAAAACTCGCTGGAGGAAGACTGCGTGATGGTTGGGAGCGGCGCGCCGTTATTCCAGACCCCAAGCGCCGGACTCCCGGGTAGTACCGAGATAGGCTGTGCCGAACGGAAGATCGTGTATTGCTCAGGCGCGACATTATAGTTATCAATATTGACGATGAACTCGTTCAGGACCGCACGGGCTTCGGTCGAAGAAACCGAAGGGACATGGACAGCATCGATCAAGTCGAGCAGATCACCTTCCGTCAGCTTGTCATTTTGGATGCCAAGGGAGTTGTAGGCATAAATGCCGTCCGTCGTGATTACATACTCGGCGGCATTCCCCGCGAGACTGAAATCCAGAGCCGTGGGTGCCGCCTGGGTGCCTTGGGGATGTGTATGGATAAGTATCGGTGATTCCGCAAGCAAAGACTGGACGACGGGATTCGCCCGCAGTTCGTCACGGCTTCCCGTAGTGAACATCACGATTTTCCCTCGGATCACCGCAACGCCCACTTCAACCTCCAGATTAACAAGATCACGCAGGTTCTGTG
>JAKPRU010000620.1 GCA_029557025.1 Candidatus Omnitrophota bacterium
CCCGGCTCGGTGGTCGCCTATTATCAGCAGGTAGGGCGGGCGGGCAGAGCGATTCATGCGGCTTACGGCGTTCTTCTCAGCGGTGAGGAAGAGGCGGAAATTAACGACTACTTTATTACGACGGCTTTCCCGACGCGGGTAGAGGTTCAATCGATACTGGGGGCGCTGGTGGCCTCCCCCAACGGCCTTTCGATTCCCGAACTGATGGTAAAGGTTAATATCAGCCGGGGCCGTATCGAGAAAGCGATCCAGCTTCTTTCATTGGAGTCGCCCGCGCCGATTGCGAAACAGGGTACAAAATGGCAACTGACCGCGGCGACTCTGCCCGAAACATTCTGGCAGCGCGCGGAGCGACTGACCCGCCTTCGTCGCGAGGAACAGCAACAGATGCAGGATTATGTGAATCTGAAATCGGGGCACATGGAGTTTCTTATTCGGGCACTGGATGGGGACCCGGCTACAGTTCGCCCGCCGGTTTTATCGCCGCTGCCGACATGGGTTGACCCGGCATTGGTACAGGAGGCGATCTCGTTTCTTCGGCGAACCGCTCTCCTGATCGAACCGCGAAAGCAATGGCCGGCCGGTGGATTGCCCAAGTATCAGCTGAACGGGAATATCGTCCCAGGCGTTCAGGCGCAGCCCGGCAAGGCGCTCTGTATCTGGGGAGATGCCGGGTGGGGCAGGATGGTCCGTGAGGGTAAGTACCGCGACGGCCGCTTCTCCGATAAACTAGTGACGGCGTGTGTGGACCTGGTGCGTGAGTGGAATCCGCAGCCCATGCCGGTATGGGTAACCTGCATTCCATCCCGACACGCGGAGGCGGTTCGGGATTTTGCCGAACGGTTGGCGGCGGCTCTGAAAATGCCGTTTTATGCGGTGTTGGAGAAAACTGACGACAGGCCGAAGCAAAAATTAATGGCTAACAGTTCCCAACAGGCACGCAATATCGACGGGTCTCTGGAGGTCCGTGCCCTGCGGCTACCCAGAGGGCCTGTTCTGCTGGTAGATGATATGGTCGATTCACGCTGGACCATGACTATTGCAGCGTGGTTGTTGCGCACGCACGGCAGCGGTGAGGTGTTTCCATTGGCGCTTTCATTGATCGGACAGAAAACATGACCGCAGATCTCTCCCCGAATACACAGGCCATTCTGCTGCTCACTGCGCCGTTAATGCTTGGGCACGGCGAACGGTCCGGCGATTTACTCACACCGGGCGAATTCAAGAAGTTGGCTCGAATACTCCGTGATTACGAACTGCAACCGGCGGACCTGCTGACTTCCGATTTGGAGAGTTTGCAGGAGGAATGGCGAAGGGTGGTTGATATCGACCGCATGAAGCGCCTGTTGGATCGGGGATTTCTGTTGAGCCAGGCGGTCGAACGGTGGCAGACGCGGGCGATCTGGGTGATGAGTCCCACCGATGACGGGTATCCCAGCCGATTGAAAGTGGGCATGGAGGAAAGCGCGCCGCCGATTCTGTATGGATGCGGGGATGCCGCGATGCTGGATGCGGGCGGGTTAGCCGTTGTCGGTTCGCGGAATGTGGGGGATACGCTGGTCGAATACACGGAGCGGATCGGGCGGCTCGTAGCCGAAGCCGGTTGCTCCCTGATCTCCGGTGGTGCGCGCGGGATTGACCGGGCGGCCATGCGTGGTGCGCTGGAAGCCGGGGGGCAGGCTCTAGGGGTCTTGGCGGACAGCCTGGAACGGGCTGTTTTGAACCGTGAGAATCGCGATGTTCTTTTGGAGAATCGCTTGGTCCTGATCTCGCCGTTCGATCCCCTGGCTATATTCAATGTGGGGTATGCAATGTATCGCAATAAATTGATTTACGCGCTGGCGGATGCGGCGCTTGTGGTCAGTTCGGATTACGAGAAGGGTGGAACGTGGGCCGGTGCAGTCGAGCAGCTGGAGAGAGGCCGGTTCGTACCGGTGTATGTTCGTGTTGATGAGGAAACCGGCAGGGTGATGGAGGCGCTTCAACGCAAAGGCGCATTGCCCTGGCCGAATCCCGATACCCCGGAAGCGTTGCGGGAACTACTAACGAGTCGGGTGAGTCCGAAAAAAACTACATCCGAAGAGGATGATCTGTTTTCCCTGCTCTCTGAGGAAACGGGGAGGGTTCCCGAAATCGCGTTGACACTACCCGGTGAGAAACCTTGCCCCGGGTCATCCAAGAAACCAGTAGACGACGAGTTTGCCAAGGCACGGGAAATGCTCAGAAATCTACCCTTGCCACGAACGGCTAGCGAGGTGGCGGTGGATTTGGGTGTGCCGGAAAAGCAGGCAAGGAAGTGGCTGCAACGATTAGTTAAGGAAGGTGTATTGGAGAAGCACGGGACACCTGTGAGATACGCGCCGAAGTCACAGCTGTCTTTGTTGGAGTAGAGCAAGGTGTCCTGCTTTGCTCTGATTGCGTTTCTACACTAAGTTCTCACAGGAGGTTGTCTAATGGAATGTTGAAACGGGGGGACAGGAGCGGTGAACCGGGTACGGGTAAAGGATTATTCCCCCTTCGGATTGCGGATTTTGCGGTATTCCGCCGCAAACGTTGCTCCGTCATACCCCTCATCATCATCCGGCAGCTCCGAGAGCAGCACGACCTGTCCGCTCTGTTTCTTGGATCGCAACGCGGCAATGGCGCAGAGTTCCGGCTCGATCAGCGCATCGAACGGAACCGGCGGCGTATCCGTTTCGCCCGCCAGGTACGGCAAGACTGCGCGAAGAAGGGACTCATAAATCCTGGATGAATCGACTTGGTATTGAGTCACGCTTTTCTCTGTAACGATGGTGGCGTGGAACGGCAGCCAGACCCCATTTGTGCCGATCACCAGAATTCCCATGCGCCCGTCACTCCAGGTTACCGCGATTCGCCGCTGCTCTTCTCCGCACAGGTGCTGCACACTCTGAATGCCGGGTCCCATCACGCTGCTCAGCAGCGCGTACGCATGAATGCCGTAGTTGAATTCATCCGTCCCGCAGCCGGAGACCACGGTGATGGGTGTTCCCCGCTCCTCGACCGGACGTGCCGACCAGTCGCGGCTTTCCCGGCAGAATCGCAGCGAGGAGCCGCCGCAAATCCTCGCGCCGTTGCGCACCCATTCCCGTAACTGTTCAAGGTCTCTTACCTTGCCTGCAATGGGTTTGTCGATCAATATGGGGATCCCCGCTTCTACAAACGGGCGAGCGCGCTCGACATGAATATCCCAATTACAGCTGTGGAAAATCGCGCAGTCGATCTCCGGGATCATTTCCTCCAAGGACCGAAACACTTTCGGCACCCCAAGGTCCCGCGCGAATTCCTCGACAAACGCCTTGGGGCGAATTGCGCCCTCATCCCAGACCCCGACTACCTCATGGCCCAACTTGCGCTCGATTGGAATCCAATTCTGCGGGTGCGATGTGTCCAATTCCACAACACCGATTCTCATGCCGTCTCCTCCAATTGATCCGTCTGGAATTGGCGAATAATTACGGACGATATTGTATCATCTCTCCGGGACGGTCCACAATGTCTGTCCACAACGTACCATGCGAAATCTAGCCGAGTGCCGATCTGTATACATACAGGTAATCCAACAGGGTACTCTTTCATATATACATCGCAGGGGTAAATCACCGTGTTGGCTCCGTTAATTCGCGACCGTGTTTTGCTGAAAATGGCGTGACCGATCTTTCGCAAAATGTACAAGTCCCACTACAGTTCGTGGTTGCCGATATTCATTTCCCCCGGCGCGTGTAATATACTCCACCGGCTCGGAGAATCGTATATCCGCCTGTTTGCCGATTCCGGAGAATACAGCCGTCGTGGGGTGCGCATTGTCTGCCAAGATAACAGCGATTTCGTCCATGCGGAAATAAGTTCCCGCGCCCAGAGCGATAAGCATCGCCCCGGTGTTCTGCTTCGAGCGAACGACCACCGCGTAGGCGGCATCCGTTTCGAATCCTTCGTGCTTGATCGGATTCTTGCCCGAAACGTTCACGACAGCGATATCTTTGTCCGTGGTTGAAATCTGTACCTTTACTGCGGAACTGGAAATGCCGGCGGATTCCGCCTGGAGAACGGAAGAAGAATGATCCGCAACGGTCGATTCAAAAACGGAAACGAACGTATTTCTCGGCCCTGCGCGTCGGGCCATGAAAGTGTTGGTTAATGGTTTCTCCTGCTCGGGATATTGTGTCAGTAAATGGAAGACGGTGGTTTCTCTGTCGGGATCCGGCAGCAGGGTCAGGTGCATTGCGGCGGGCAATTTCCGCATCGGGTACACGGAATCGGGTATTGCCGGGAATGTCCACACTGCGCGGCAGATGTCTTTTGTAGTTGCGCAACGGTAGGTTGGGTTTCCTCCGACCAAGTAGTCCGATATATCGAACGGCCCCCCTTCCGTCAGGGGAATA
>JAKPRU010000630.1 GCA_029557025.1 Candidatus Omnitrophota bacterium
GTTCAACCATAAAGATACAGATAAAGAAACAGATACAGATACAGAAACAGATAAAAACAAAGCAGAAGCACCCGCAACCGATTTGCCTTCCTATGGTCTGGCTGATCCTGAAAAAGACCTCTGGGAGAAAGGCTGTGCCGAATTCGGGGAGGATCCGGATGCGCTGGGGCTGACCACAGAGCGGCGATTCGTGCTCAGAGCCATCCGATCCCACAATCTTGCCGGAGGTGCCCGGCTCCTCAAAGCCTGTCAGAACAGGGCCAGATCCCCGGCTCCAGGGCAGAATTCCATCACGTTTTTTACCGATAACAAGTTTGAGGCAGTCAACAGAGTGACCCTCTGGGCTCAGGGAGGACCGAAGTACAATGACACAGGAAAACAGGGAAATGCCCGCCACAACCGCGATGCCGACAAGGGAGACGGTTCAGGATGGGATGCCGTCATTCGAAAAATCGAGGCCGATGTCTCCGGTTGATATTTCTGAGTTCCTGCGAAAACTGGGAGTCGGCAGACGGTTCCTGGACGCCAGTTTCGCCAACTACCGCGGCGCTGAAAAACTGATCCGGCAAATCCGGTCCGCAATCGACGAGGTCCCCCTCCCGAATGTCTTCATGTTCGGAGTAACCGGTTCCGGAAAGTCCCATCTGGCGGTTTCGATCCTGAGAGATCATTTCGAGAGCGGCCGGGCATATGGAAAACGGATCTTCTACACCACCTCATCCGAGTTTTTCTTCAAACTCAAGCAGGCTATCGACTTCGCAACCGAATACGAAAGGCTGATCAGGAGCGCGATTGAATGCGACCTGCTTGTCCTTGATGACCTTGGCAGCGAAAAGGTCTCGGAGTGGTCGGTCGAGGTTCTCTCAATGATCATCGACAAACGCTACTGCGAGCTGCGGCCGGTCATCGCTTCCTCGAATCTGCCGCCAGCCGAGGTTCAGGAACGGTACGGTGCCCGTGTCGCATCCCGGCTCTGCACGGGATATTCATTTGCAATCGAGATGAGCGACTACCGGAAAAAGATCGCAGCTTCCCGATCTGTGCCCGGGCCGGCCGGCAACCGTGAATTTCAAACTTAAAGGGGGGAGGAGGTCATAAATGGCTGAAAGAACCTACTGCTCTATCGATCCCGGATTGGACACGGGTATCTCGATCTATTCTTCCTCGCGGAGGCTCCTGCAAACAGGGGTTATCAGGTACACAACTTTTGCCGAGTACAAGGAGCGGCTGCTCATGATGCGGAACCGGTGGATGATCGATGTCGCCCTGATCGAGGCATACTGGCTTATGGGAAAGCAGTTCCGCAATGCCTCGAAGGTAGAGGTCCAGGTGGCAGCGTGCAAGGAGGCTTTCCCCGCTCATATCCTTGTCCATACTTCCCAATGGAATCCCCAATCCATGAGCGAGCGGATGAAGAAGGCTATGGCTGAAAGCGTGTTCGAGTGCAAATTTCAGAACGGGCATGTTGTGGACAGCGCTCTGATGGGAAAATGGCTCTATGACATTCTGGAGAACACCGCTGCTTCTCCATGGGAACTCATGCTGGAACTCGGTAGAACCACACGGCGCTTCCCTCTGCGGTCACAACTCCGGAATATGCGGATCCAGCGTTTTACGGCTGAAAAAGTTGCACTTTAAGGGCTTGACTGATGATCTGGCAAGACTTCATTCATCCTGTACTGTTTGCTCTCATTGTCGCAGTCGGATTCTTTGATGCTGTCATGGACGCCATCGCAATTCAGAGGATTCACATGGGCTACTCTCCACTGAGGGATGCCTGGCACATCAGCAAGCACCTGGTTCGAGCCGGGCTGATCTTCATGGGCATGCTGTTGCCATTGTGCTGGGAGTGGGATCCAGCGGCAACCGGTGTTGTGCTTGTCTGCGGAGTAGGTGCCGGCAGGCTGGTCTGGGATGCGACCTATCGGAATCCATGGCGCTGGTTCAGGCTGGATGAAACCATCAGGATCAGAACGGGTTGGAAATGGCTCGACAAGTTT
>JAKPRU010000635.1 GCA_029557025.1 Candidatus Omnitrophota bacterium
GATTCCCATCCACATCCGTGACATAACACCCTTTACCATCGGCAATAACCGGAATACTCCGGCCCACGGCTTTCCCCGCGCGGACAGGACTGTTCACGCCTCCGGGGATCACTTTCTGAGCTCGCCGGTGGATTTCTTCAGACGAATTTTTCATTGTTCACCTGCCATGAAGCACATCGCTTACCGACTTTCGCACTGGGGCGTTCCGCGCTCCTCGACCCCTCGGTCCGATGGATTCAACCAATTGGCCTGGTTATGCTCATTCGGAGTCTCAGATTATGATTATGATAAAGACCGCGCCAGGATAGTATATGGTCTCTCGGATTCTCGTGCAGCGAACACCGGGAAGATTGTCCGGGATCGGCAGGAGTATCAAACAGGGGAATCTCAACCGATTATGACGCGATATCCGCTCATGTTGGAACTGACAGGCCGAACCTGTCTCGTCGTCGGTGGAGGAGCCGTGGCGTTGCGCAAGATCCGAGGACTTCTTTCTGCCGGGGCCAGGGTGCGAGTGGTTGCGGAAGAAATCATTCCGGAGTTGGGTTTCTGTGCGACAAACCCAGAATTGGAATTGAAAACCGGACGCTATGAGTCCGGCGACATGGAAGGGGCAGTCCTGGCGATTTCCGCAGCGGACGATCCGGAGATCAATCAACAGGTGTCCGAAGATGCGGACCGGCTTGGAATTCCCGTGAATGTGGTCGATAATCCCAAACGATGCACGTTCACCGTTCCCGCTGTTCTTCGACGCGGAGACCTCCTTATCGCGGTTTCGACAGGCGGGAAGTGCCCGGCGTTATCTGTCCATCTTCGGAATATCCTTGAACATCGCTTCGGACCTGAGTACGCTGCCTATGTGGATTTTCTGGGCCGGATGCGAGAGTGGATTCGCGCTCAGTTTCCCGATAACCCCGCCATGCGCAGGAAAGCAAATCGGAAACTTGTTGAACTCGATTTGCTTGACGATATTGCCCGGGACCTGGAAACCCGGGCGGAAGAGAAAGTGATACAATGCATCTTGTCCTTATCGGATTAAGCCACAAAACGGCTCCGATTGCCGTTCGCGAACGGGTGGCCTTTACTCCCCAGGATCAGGAGACCGCGCTTCTTCAGTTGAGAAAACATGAGGATGTGGAGGAGTGCATGATCCTTTCAACATGCAACCGGACCGAGATTCTTACGGTGTTCCGCGATGGTTGCATCGCACCCGATCTTCCGGTTCGGTTCCTTTCGAAGCAGAAAAACATCCCCATGGAGGAGTTGCAGGAACATATTTATACCTTCATAAATGCCGATGCCGTGGAGCATCTGTTCCGGGTTTGTGCGGGATTGGATTCGATGGTTGTGGGGGAAACGCAGATCACCTCACAGGTGAAAGACGCCTATTCCATGTCATGTTCCTGCCGATGCAACGGGCGTCTCCTGAACCGTCTTTTGCACTGCGCCTTCGCCGTGAGCAAGCGGGTTCGCACCTCCACCGATATCAGCAAGGGCAGCCTTTCGGTGAGTTTTTCCGCCTGTGATCTCATTCAGAAAAGACTGGGGGACCTGAAAGAGAGAACCGCCCTGTTGATCGGGGTGGGCGAAACGGGACGGCTTGTGGGGCGGGACTTGGTGGAGCGGGGAATCGGACGTCTGAGAATCACCAACCGCACGTTCCATCGCGCACAGGAATTGGCCGGGGAACTGGGAGCCGAGGCTTTTCCTTTCGATCATTTACGGGAACAAATCGTTCAGGCCGATGTTCTTGTCTCCGCGACTATGGCTGAAACGCATATTCTGACCAAAGCGGATTTCGAACAGCTTGTTTCCGACCGATCCAATCCCCTTGTCTGTATGGACTTGGGTGTTCCCAGGGACATGGACCCGCACATCGGTCAATTGCCGAATGTCTTGCTGTACAACATTGACGATTTACAAAGTATCGTAGAGGAGAATCGACGCAAACGGCACGAGGAAATCCACAAGGGATACAGCATTGTCCGGGAGGAACGGGAGAACTTTGTCGATTGGTTTCGAACGCATCGTGCGGCTCCTGCCATCGAGGAACTTAAAAACATGTTGGAGCAGCTCCGTGCCGCGGAGATGGAGCCATTGAAAACCACCCTTCAGAGCAAAGACTATGAGATGGTGGATCTGGCCACAAAATCCCTGATGCGAAAGATCCTTCATCATCCGATTCTCCACCTGAAAGAAGCGGCCAGGCAGGAGGATCCCTGCGGGCAAATCCGCCTGATCGGTGATATTCTGGGAATACATGACGATTAACGCTTCTCTTCGAATCGGAACGCGCGGCAGTCTTCTGGCCTTGCGGCAGACCGAGCAGGTCCGTGGCGCGCTCATTCGCGCGCATCCCGATCTGTGCGTGGAGATCTGTATCATCAAGACAACAGGCGACCGGGTTCAAAACACACCGTTACCGGAACTCGGAACCCAGGGGATTTTTACGAAAGAAATCGAGACGGCGCTGCTGAACGGGGAGATGGATGTGGCGGTCCACTCCCTGAAAGACCTGCCGACTCAGATGCCATCCGGACTGGCGGTTCACGCGATCTGTGAGCGGGTCTGCCCTCTGGATGCGCTGATTACGCGGGATGGGGTGACATTACGGGAAATGCAGCCGCATTCCACAATCGG
>JAKPRU010000058.1 GCA_029557025.1 Candidatus Omnitrophota bacterium
AATCAACTCACCGGGGAGCCGATCCGGGCAGACAGCCGCATGACCGAATTGTCCGGCGGACAGACGCGGGCGCTTCTCATCGCGGACGCTGCAATCATCTGCAACACCCCCATCGTTTTGCTCGATGAGGTCGAAAATGCGGGCATCCATCGCAGCCGGGCGTTGGAACTCCTCCGGCAATACCGCAAGATATTCATCTTTGTCACGCACGATCCCCGCATCGCCCTGTTGTCGGACTATCGCATCGTGATGCGCGGCGGACGGATTGTGAACGTGCTGCACACCGACGCCGAGGAACGGGACTGCGGCATCCATGTCTCGCGGTTGGACGACATACTCTCACACCTGCGCGACCGCATTCGCATGGGAGAGCGCCTTTCCCTCGCCAGCCTGGAGAACCTGTTATGAAACTTGTCATCTGTGCCGGGCCCGCAACCACGGGTAAAACATCAGTCCTTCGTCATGCGACCCGCAAGCTGATCCAACTCGGGCATCGTCCCGCGTTCCTCAAAATCGACGTGCAGTACGCCGAGGAAGACGAGCAGTTCGCGGCGGAGTTCGACATTCCCACGCGCAAGGTCTACAGCGGCGAGCTGTGCCCTGATCACTGCAATGTTATGGTCCTGGGCGATGCGTTGCAGTGGGCGCGGAAGACCAACCGCGACATTCTGCTGGTCGAAACAGCCGGGTTGTGCCTCCGCTGCTCGCCGTATGTGGACGGCGGGCTGGGCGTGATCGTCCTGGAATCCACCAGCGGCATGAACCTGCCGTTGAAGGTTGGTCCGATGCTCTCCCTGGCGGACGTGGCGGTGGTGACCAAGATCGACCGCGTCTCGCAGGCCGAGCGCGAGGTGTTCCGCGCCCGCATCCACGATGTCGCGCCGTCCGTGCGCATCCGGGAGGTCAACGCGCTGTATGGCATCGGGATCGATCCGCTGGTGGATCAGATCCTCGCTACGCCCGATGCGACGGACCACATGCTGCTGCGGGGCAATCCGCCGGTGGGCACATGCACGATCTGCGTGGGCAAGAAAGATGTCGGCTGGCAGTCGCACTTCGGCGTGGTACGGCCCCTGGAAAACCAGGTGTTCTACCGTGGGGAGTGACATGGAACAATTCGTCTACCCGCATAATTCCGCCACAACACCGATGGACTCTCGAGTAATGGGCTTCGATCCCATTGCCGCGCGTGGGTCGCTTCGAATTACCTCTGGGCGGTTCAATACACCCGATGATGCCGGTTACACCCTGCATGTCTTGCCGGAAACCCTTGCGGGAATACGTACAATTTCCACCCGAAAACCATTTACACATATACGAGGAACTTAACCATGACCCAACCGACACTCAACGATCTGCCGGGCCTGAACTGCGGCCTGTGCGGCTACAAAACCTGTGAAGATTTCGCCGACGAGCTTCCCCAAAACCCCGGACTGGCGAAACGCTGCCTGCACCTCTCGAAAGAGAAGATATCCGTGAACGCACCCGCAGCCGCTGTGGAGACCTATGGCACCGATTCGGGTTCGATCGATCCGGCGACCTGTGACGCCGGCTGCGGAGCGCACGTCGAACCGGCGTCTGTCAACACGCCAGACTGGACGGACGCCCTTGGTCGGCCTTTCGATTTCTACCTCGAACATTTTCCCGAAGACCCCGGCCCGCGCGAGATCATCCTCCCGCACAATCCCATGATTACGCGCGAACTGGACATCCGCGTCGGGGACATCCTTATCGGTCGGCCTTTGGGAATGTCGTGTGGCTGCCCCATCACGCACTGCGGCGTTGTGATGGACGTCGATGCACGCACGGGCGTGATTGTCTGGTGTGTCACCGGACCGCTCCGACCACGTCAGGGCGAATATAAGGACCTGGGCTATTACATCGCGGAGGGATACGAAGGAATGATCCATCGGCCTCGTTGCGAAATCAAAATCGGTATGCGGTATTTCTTTCAGCCTCGCATGTGCATGCTCCAGTGGCGGCACAGCGGTCTGGTGAACTACCTTAACCGTACTGCCGAGGGACTCCAGGTGCGACTGGAAGGTTTGTGGATCGGATGAAGCCGGTTCTGCACGGAATCCGTTCAAATTCGGGGTAGGAGATCCGGTGATCGAAAGCCCTTGAGTTCCATGAATTCAAGGGCTTTTCTATAGGAAGGTGTCTCAAGAAAACCGACCATGGCGTGGGGGTGACGGCAATGGAACGGATCCGTTGGGCGCGTCGGCTGTATCATCTCTTGGGTGTGCCGATCGCGCTGGTGTATTGGTGGGGATTCGGCGAAGAGAACCGGATTGCGGCGGTTCTGGTTCTCCTTGTATTCTTCCTTGGGTCCCTGGCGCTGGACATGATGAAGTGGCGCAGCGCCTCGGTGCGACAATGGATGACAGACCGTCTTGGGGCCATTGTTGTGCCACGGGATATGGAGAATCTCAATTCCACCAGCTGGTACCTTCTGGGTTGCATTGTGACGATTGGCCTGTTCAGCGCCCCGGCGGCGGTATGCGGGATCTTAGTACTGGCGGTGGGGGATAACGCGGCCAGCATTGTCGGACGGCTTTGGGGCAGGCATCGCATCGGCAGCAAGAGCATCGAGGGCACAGCGGCTTTCCTGATCATCGGATTCCTGGCAGGACTCCCGTTCGGATTGCCCTCGGCGGCGTTTGCCGCGGCCCTGGCCGGATCGCTGGCGGAGCTGTTCATTGAGCGAATTGACGACAACCTGACAGTCCCTTTTTTCGCGGCACTGGGCTATCAAATGGTATCATTTCTTTGATTCGCGTTTCGATTTGCAGAGGTATCCGAGTTACGCCGGGTTCCGGCGCGGCGGGGATGATATCTGCAATGCGCAACGATCCCCGGCGTGATGAATTTCTCGGGGGGGACTTGACACACGAATCTTCTTATGCTACAAAACCGGCAAATAGTGGATTATATGTTACATTATATGTTACTTTGTGATATTTCGGAGCGTTAATAAAAAATGTATGAGGCCTGTAACTAAAAAGTTGAACGGATTCATGAAATAAGAGGCTGATCCGGGAAATTGAGAAGCGTGAGATTCGTTGATTTTCACTTTTCAAGTAAATTCCGGATCAGCGGGAAAAGTTGTGTGCCTATTTGACGGTATATCCGCAGTCAGTCCGTGTATCGGTTTACGCGGACCGGCTATGTGATAGTCCTTGTTTTCAGAGGAGTTAAGAAACATGTCCTGCCGGAAGCCTTCCTTTCCAAGATGTACGAATGTTTTGCAGAGATGGGTGTATCGAATTCCCAATCCCTTGGTTGTTCAGATCCGAGAAACGAGATACCAAGGAGAGGACAAAATGAACTTGAGAACATGTATATACACCACCTTCGCCGCAATTGTGTTGCTTGTTTCAACTGCTTTCGGTGATGCGGGGGGATCCCACCCATCTTTTGCAGAACTCTGGAAGAATGACGAGGACAAATCCCAGTCTTCCCCGGAGGTGACCGAGCGGTTTTATCGCACTCTTGTGGGAAAACCGAATTACCTGGATTTGCACGCGAATCTCAGCAAGATGACAAGGATATCTCTCGTCAAAAGTCCATGGGACAAGGATGAAGTACGGCTGCAATACATTGAGAAGCAGGTCGGATGTTATTCCGACCAGCTGAATATCATGAAGAATAATGGGGAGACTTTCGCTGCCATGGAAGCACGTATCGCGCAATTGTTGCAGGAACAGCAATGGAAGGATGGACAGGATCTCTATGACCATCCGGAGAAGTTTTTGAATAAGGCGGCGCTCTGTTTGGTGGCTGCTCAGATCGAGTCAACGATTCCGCTTGATCTGCTTGCGGACGAATTCGGTTTTTGTGTGCTCTCATTAACGTCATATATTAGAACATACAAGACAACATTGCCCCCTGCGCCGAGGCTTTGCGACTATCCCCTCATGTTCCTGGCCACGGAATGTTCTGAGAAGTCGGTTCCATGTCTTAAGAAAATCATTAGAACCGGAAAGGAATTTTCGAATCCGGGTGAGGCTACTCATTGGGATTTGGTGCGCCTCCAGGCGTTGATTATTCTTCGCAAGATCAACGAGCAGGAAGCAGTCGGTGAAGTACCCGAATTTACATCGACACTTTCGGAACAGGGATTGATCGCTTTTCAGAATTATCTCAATGACCCCGTTGAAGAACCGTTGAGTGTATCGAATTATTTACCACTCCGGGGGCGGGGGCCGTTCAAGCGGTCTTTGGAGAATACAAAGTAACAGAATTACCGGCGACAGGGGCGGACAGACGTATGCCCCTACGCACTCACCGGCAGAATGCCGATGCCAAGTGGAGATTGTTCGGCCTGTTGAGCCGGTCTATGTTCTAACGCCCCGTTGTGGCCTGGACGGGGAATGACTTCAGGTGAAACAGGAGAACCTTCCGCCGTTGCACGGTTCCGAGAATGCCCTGCATGGATTTGCGGAGCAGGCACGGGCGGAGCTGTGCGCCGATGCGACGTTTCTCTACCTGTCGGATATGGAAGAGGCCCGGACTTGCACGCTGGCCGCGAGAAGCGAGGGAGCCGAAGACCTGATTCCGGTCGGCACAATCATCCGCATTTCGGATGAGATCGAGCCGGTCTGGCGTGAGAATACAATTCTGGCGAATCAGGCCATTCCGAAGATCTTTCCGCCGGCTTCGATTCCGATTTGTGGACGGTTTTTCGCCTGGGATTGTCCCTGATCCCGTTTGGATTTCTTTTTGCCCTTCGGCGGGATCGACCCCCAATCGCGACGGAAGAAATCCAACACGCCAAAGATCTGTTGGAGAAATGCCTGCCGGATCTGCACCGTGCGTGGGTCGATTGGCTGGTCAAACGTCGATCCGCCGCGCTGCGTTCCCTGGTGGATATCACAACCAGCCTGGCTTCCTCGCTGGACCGGGAGACTGTGCTTGGGAAAGTGGTTCAGCAGACAGCGGTTCTTCTTTCGGCGAAATTGTGTTCCCTCATGCTGCTCGACTCGGAGGGGAAACAGCTCGTGCTGGAATCGGCGTACGGGTGCAGCCTGGAGTACCTGGAAAAACCGCCGTTATCCGTCTCCGATTCGCTGTTGGGACGGGTGGTGCGCAACGGAGACGTCATTCGAATCCCGGATGTGCGGGTCGAGCCGAGTTATGTTCACGGTGACCTGGCGAAACGGGAGGTGCTCTGTTCGCTGCTGGCCGCCCCGGTTCAATTCGCCGGGAAGATCCTGGGTGTGCTGAATGTTTATTCCGCGACGCCGCATTACTGGTCGGAGCAGGAGGAGGACCTGCTCCGTGCGGTGGCCTCCAGCGCGGCGGCGGCAATTCAGAACGCCTCTCTGCTGGACCGGATTGTGGAGGGTGCGCTGGCCCTGGCGCGCGGGCAGTCGCCCCGTCCGGAGGAGTGTTCTCTGCCGGAGATTGTGGATGGGCTTCTTCTGCTGTTGCGGCATCAGATCCGCGACAAACACGTTCAATTCCAGAGCGAGATTCCCGAAGACAGCGCCGTCTTGTTTGCGGATCGGGAGCAGGTAGAGCAGGCGCTTCTGAACCTGGTGGTGAATGCAATCCAGGCGGTTGCCGAAGGGGGGAAAGTGGGGATACGGTCCCGGCGGATTTCCGACGGCACAGCCATCGAGGTGTGGGATGACGGTCCCGGAATCCCGCCG
>JAKPRU010000652.1 GCA_029557025.1 Candidatus Omnitrophota bacterium
TGGTGGAATTTGACCCGGCGCATATACCCGGGATGATCCGTTTGTGTGCCATGGAGCGTGAACTGTCCGCTATTGTTGGGCGCAAGGTCGACATGCGCACTCCCAAGGATTTGAGTCACTATTTCCGGGAGGAAGTGATGAAGACGGCAGTTGTGCAATATGCTGCTTAACGATGACTTGACACGCCTGCGGCACATTACTGAGGCAGCTCAAGAAGCGATGGGGTATTTGAAAGACCTGCCGTGGATCGAGTTCGAGAAGAATCGTCCTATCCAGCACTCGGTAGTTCGGTGTATTGAAATTGTGGGGGAGGCTTCCAGCCGTATTTCATCCGGACTTCGTGAGGCCAACCCGCAAGTTCCGTGGGTGGACATCATTGCCATGCGCAATCGCATTGTTCATGCCTATTATGACATTGACATCGATGTCGTCTGGAAAACAGTTACAGAGGATTTGCCGGTCCTGTTGCCAGAGATACAGTCTATCGTGAGAGACTTGACGGATGTGTATTAACAAATCATGAAATCCAGCTTCCGGGGATTTTAAGAAGGTGAGTTGCCGCGTTCTATTCCCTGGTCAACTGAAAACGCACGAAGACCGGTTTATGGTCGCTGAGGGGTTTCCCGTCGGGATCGTAAAAGGCGGGATCGTCGCGCTGCCAGCTTAATACACGCATGGCTTGGCCTTGGCCCGGACGAAACAGGATCCGGTCGATTTCCGTACCCGTGGGGCCGTTGATTTCGTCCGAGGCGTCACGCATGCCGAGGGTGGACACGATGCGGTCAAAACCGGTCACCTTGGGGTTGTCCTTGTTCGCTTCCTTGTCCTCGGGCCCACGGCTGGGCCGCATATTGAAATCACCCAGGAGAATGACCGCGTGATCGGCAGGTGATTTTTCCAGGATGAACCGGATGATATCGTCTCCCTGGGCGAACTTGGCGCGCATACTAGGCGGATGCTTGCCTGCGGCGATGTGGGTGGTATAGACATCGAGCGGCATCCCGTGTACGTCAAAACTCGCCATCAATACGCCTTTCGACGCGGGCCAGTTCTGGCCATCGCCCTCGTCCGCGAAATGGATGCCGTCTCTTCCCTTCAGGGGAAACTTGCCGAGGATGGAAAGCCCGGAGGGGACCAGTTCAAAGGGATGTTTCAGCGCGGCATGGTAGGCCTTGACCGGATGCATGGCTTCTTTCCAGAGCCGGTAATGATCCTTAAAGCATTCCTGGAACGCGCAGATGTCGAAGCGGTTCAGCAGCGGGGAGATGTACGTGAACTTGTGTTTGGAATCATCAAAGACAGGGCGTGCCTGCACGTTATAGGTCAAAATAGTGAATTCTGCCGGGCCGGGTTCGTTCGACAGTCCCTGCAGGGCCTTTTCGTCGATCTGAACTTCCACGCCGCCCATCGTGCGCATCCAAAGGGCGCCGGCCGCGACCAGCACCAGCGCTACCAGCGTCAAAAACCACCAGCGTTTATACCATTTGCGGGTGTCCATCATGGCGTCTCCGAGTTACGCCCCCGGTCCTATCAGACTTTCCGGATTCTGAAATCACTCCCGGCAGGCTCTCTTTTGGACTTTATGAATGGAATAGTGGTTACATTCGCCTCCCGAAGAACACCACGATTCTGGGAAGTCAACATCGATGAACCCGGAATTCACGGTGCAGTGTGGCCATGTATGGGTATTACGCGGTGGGGCTTCCGCTTGCCTTTCGCATAGGGGCCGACTATTTCTCATCCGACGAGGGGAAGGGATCGTCGTTGGGGTCTGGCATCCCCGGAGCGTCTTCAAAGATGCGGTCGTTCTGCGCTCGCGGCGTAGACCGCGCATTATTCGTGGCGTCTGAAGGGGATACGGGACGAATCCCGGACGTCTCTGATTCCTTCGGCCGGGAATTCTGGTAATGCCACAGGCCGGCGCCGGAATCAGAAAGGGGCCTATCGCTCTCGATCCGCGCACCGGGTTTTGAGTAATCGCGAATGCCGGCGCCTGGCAGGGTGGGATGGATGTTATTCTCTTCGATCTTTACACCGGGCTTTGAGTAATCGCGCAGGCTGGAGCCCGGCAGCGTGGGATAAATCTTTTCGTCTTCGATGCGGGCCCCGGGTTTGGAATAATCGCGCAGG
>JAKPRU010000662.1 GCA_029557025.1 Candidatus Omnitrophota bacterium
ACGCCATTCTCCCTGACATATAGATTCTCGTAAACCCCGCCTTCCCAGAACTGGCTCGGGATCCCCGTAGATTCTGTTTTGCTCTCATGAATGCCCATCGTAAGAAAAACACGGAAACGTCCTTTGGCCGTCATCCGGTCAGGCGCGACATCCACGATATCCTGCAGATGCAGATGATCACTCAGGACGCCGTAAGTCGGGCCGGCAATTCCGAATCCGTCTCCGAACATCCTCTTGACGCCCTTTTTACCTTTAAAGACGCCGTTCAGGAAGTGCATTTCACCATCTTCGGCAAACAGATCCACAATTTCGGGAAACAGCCACTTGTCCATGTAGTAGCCGTATTTAAAATGGAGAGTCCGGATCGCCTGTATATCTTCAAGGATGCCCGCGCGCCGCGTCAGTTCCTCCACCTGGGCTTTCAAAACCGCAATTTCTTCTTCTGCCGTCATACCAGTCTCCAATGGCTCGTGATAAAGAAATTCTTGTTCTCCCTGGCCTGGCGCAGCATGTCATCCAGGTTGTCGTTCAATTCAATATAGCTCCCAGTCAGTTCGTCGTATCGCCCCGAAGCGAGATCCACGCAGCGCTGTGCGCACCGGTCCAGATCCGCGCTGGAATTTGGATCGGTTTTGCGGGCTTTCAAATGCTCGATCATATCCGCCTTCCAGCGCTGTGCCCCCGCATCGCGCATCGTGATTTCAGCCAGCTCCGTAATAACAAAGCCAGGATCGATAGCGAATGTGCTGACTCCGAATTCTTTGACTTCAGCCGCCACGAACTGGACAAGCCGATTCTGCGATGTCTTGCCGACGCAATACGCGGACATCGCGAAATCCACGCGGTACGATGCGATGGCCGACACTGCAATGATCCGGCCCATGCGGCGCTCGATCATGGAAGGCAGCACCCCGCGCACGAACATGAAGAAAGCCCTCGTGTGCACTTCCTGGGCGAACCACCACTCTTCCGGGTTCGCATCCCAAGTCGGAGCGAACGGCCCCGGAATTCCGGCATTGTTAACCAGCAGCGTGACGGG
>JAKPRU010000681.1 GCA_029557025.1 Candidatus Omnitrophota bacterium
TGTATCGAACCCCCGGACTTCTCCCCCACGCTTGGGGGAGACATAGAGGGGGTTGTTTGTATCGAACCCCCGGACTTCTCCCCCACGCTTGGGGGAGACACAGAGGCAGTTGCTCCCAAATGCTTCCGATTATCAAACAACCATTGAAATCGCCTGCCTTCGAGATGGATAAAATGCTCATCGGTAATCTCGCAATCAAGCCATAAGTTCAGCGTGAGAATGGGCGATGGCTCGAATCTCCCGATGCTCTCAACCGGCGGAGACTGGCTCAGGTCGCTTCGTTTCAACAGAGCGAGCAAATCCCACGGGGCTATTGTCGAAACCACCGCATCCGCCTCGATTCGCTGTCCCGTCGAGAGAACCACGCCGGTTACCTGTTCGTTGCCCGACAGCAGGCTTTCTACATTTACGCGAGTGAGAACCCGACCTCCGTGCGATTCGATAAACTGACGCGCATCCGTATCGCACAAACTCCCGATTCCGCCGGTTACCCATCCGAGTGACGAGTCCGCACGCGACCGGCAGAATGCCTCCACCAGCACATTTGCCATCAACTTGGCGGATCCTTTTTCAAGAGGCAGGTTGAGCGCGGCCTCGCAGAGCGGCTGCCACAGGGTCCGGCAGATTTCCGGTGTCTGTCCGCATCGTCTCAGCCACACCCAGGCGGTCTCACTGTCAAGAGGGTCCGACCCAAACCATTTTCGGCGCAGCAATTCCGGCCCGATCCGAAGCCCCGATAATCGATCCCACACAGAGAGTCGAGAGAATCGCATCAACGCAGCGGCAACATGCAGCGGGGCAGGGAACCGGGGGCAGGCAAAGCGCAATGTCCGTTCCGATGAAACACGGAATGGCATGGACAGATCGTCCTGGAATCGCAGTCTCCCTGTTGCGCCGATTTTGTCGGTAAATCGACGAAAGGAGGAATAGCATCCCATTAGCAGGTGCGGTCCCAGCTCCAGAAGGTCGCCCGTCTGCGGTTCTTGCAGCACAGCAGCCCGCCCGCCCAGATGGCCTGCTCGCTCCACAAGGGTCACCTCCGCGCCGCGCTCTGCAAAAATCGCGGCCAGATAGCAGCCGGAGACCCCCCCGCCGATGATTAGTATGCGTTTCGCCATAGCGCCGATGGAAAATACCGGGAGGCCAGCCAGTCACGGAACGCAATGGAGAGCTTTTCCCAGGTTGGAATGGTGATTCGTTCGCCGAATACGGAAAAATCCTGCTCTGCAATCCGCGCCAGAATGCGACGGTAAATCGTTCCCATAATCTGCGCAGGGAACATCTGCGGGTCCCCCATCTCCCGCGCGCATTCCGAGGCACGCCGGTAGAAATCCAGCGCCCGATGATACTGCTTCTCAAACAGAAGCCGCATTTGGGGACTCGGACGTTTCTGCAAAATCTCTTCTTCTGTTACACCGAACTGGTCCAAATCCTCCAGGGGCACATAGATGCGGTTCCGGTCCGCATCTTTGCCGACATCTCGCAGGATGTTGGTCAGCTGAAGTGCTATTCCCAAGTCCCTCGCAAAATCCTTCGCACGCGCATCCCTGTACCCAAAAATCTCGATTGAGATCAGTCCCACTACGGATGCCACACGATGACAGTACGGAAGAAGGTCATGGAAAGTAGGATACCGGCCACACCGGACATCCATTTCCACACCGGCGATCAGTTCCTCAAAATACTCTCGCGGGATGGGGAATTGTTTCAGCGTGTTTTGAAGGTCCCTGGTGACAGGATGGCTGGGATTCCCACTGAATAGATTACCGATTTCAGTGCGCCATGCAGCGATCCTCTGTTCCGCGTCCGCCTCGTTGTCCGCCTCGTCCACCGCATCATCCACAAACCGGCAGAACGCATAGACAGAATAAATCGCCTCCCGTTTTAATTTCGGAAGAAAGCGAAGAGCGTAATAAAAATTGCTTTTGCTCTTCCGGGTATGGACTGCGCTGTAGGTATTATTGGCCATTGTTTTTGAGACTGTGGTCAATTGTTTTCCGAAACCGGATCATCCGCGCGAAAATCGAGGGCATATCTCTCCATCCAAGAGTCGGGCGGCAGGAAAACGGTTCGGTTCGCTTCTCTACCTTCTCCAGAATCCGCATTCCACCCAGCCACACCGCCCGAATTTCCCAGCTCAGACGTCCCCGGACCAGCGCGGGAAGCCGCGCGCCTTCAAGGAACATCCGTCGCGTTCGATCCACCAATTCCCGGTGCAGGGACCGGAAGTTCGGACTGTCGATTTTCCGCACAAACTCGTCTTCGCTATACCCGTGTTTCTTCATCAACTCTTGTGGAGCATAAATGCGCCCTTTCTCCAAGTCCACGGAGATATCCTGCCAGAAATTGGTCAGCTGAAGCGCTGTGCAGATGCAGTCGGACAAAGCGAAAAGCGATTCCTCCCGGTACCCGAACAGGCACAAGATCAGCCGGCCCACCGGATTGGCGGAAAATCGGCAATAATCATTCAGCAGACTATCCCATGTCTCGTATCGCTGAACCGTTACATCCCGCCGAAACGCCGTAATCAAATCCCGAAATAATTGCACCGGAAGATCATACTCCCGAATCGTATGCCCCAAGGCAAGGAAAACAGGATTTAAAC
>JAKPRU010000682.1 GCA_029557025.1 Candidatus Omnitrophota bacterium
CAATTGGATATTCTCGGCGCGTTCAAACAAGGGATTTTCACCGTGATCTTCGTCTTCTTCTTCCTGGACCTGTTTGACACGATAGGAACGGTCGTCGGCGTAGCGGAATTAGCCGGATTCTTGAAAGATGGCGAGTTCCCGCGCGCTCAACAGGTGCTTCTATCGGATGCAATCGGAACCTGTGTGGGCGCGATCTGCGGAACCTCAACCATCAGCAGCTACATCGAATCCAGCGCGGGAGTGGCCGCCGGCGGCCGAACCGGATTCACCTCTGTGGTAATGGCGATTCTCCTGCTGCTCGCGCTCTTCTTCAGCCCTCTGGTCGGTATGTTGGGCGAACCCTATCCCATCGCGGAAAACACGTTCGTGTATCCGATCGTCGCACCCGCGTTGATTCTCGTGGGATTCTTCATGATCCGTTGTGTCACTCGTATCAACTGGAGTGATCCGACAGAGGGGATTCCCTGTTTTTTGGCCATGGTGATGATGCCGTTCGGCGGACTGCGAATCATTGAGGGAATCGCTTTCGGGTTCATTTCGTACTGCCTTTTGAAACTGGTCTCCGGACGGGGAAAAGAGGTCAGTCCGATTTTATATATCGCCTCCGTCGCGCTTCTGCTTCGCTATATTTATCTGATGAAATAGATTAGTGTAGTATAAGCTGGCGACTTTGCCTTTCCCTCCAGGAGAGAATTGCGGCGAGGGACTCTCCCGTGGTACCCAGGTTGGAAAGGCAACCCGGCAAGATTTGTCGGTTACACACTTTGGAGGAAGATCCGAACCAGGAGGTTCTGTAGCGGTGGTCAGGAACGGAAACTATATGCGGCTCAGCATCTGGGTCATCCTGTTCGCAGTCGCTCAACCGGGACTTGCGGACCGCATAATCGCCGAGAGCGCCCTGTCCAAGGCCGTGGTCTACCGAGACCGTGCAATGCTGTTTCGAGAAGCGGAACTGAAAATGAGCGCAGGGACACATCAGATTCTTTTTCCGCATCTGCCGACAACCTTATTGACCGATTCGTTGCGCGTATCCACCTTTTCGGATTCCGTAAAAGTATTGGGCGTCAGCAGCCGACTTGAGTCTCTCAACGAGCAAAAGGAAATCAAAAGCCGACAGTTACGGAATCAGCTTCGTTATTTGCAGGATGACTTGCAGGTATTGCTGGATCGTCAGCAGACACTCACGGAGCAGATTGACTTGTATCGTTCACTGGGCCAAAGTGCAGGTCCAAAGCTCGCCGAGGAACTCCTTCGAGGATCCTCCAGTTCGGACAGCTGGCAAACCGTCTACCAGACTCTTGCCAAAAAAATTACTGAAATTCGAGATTCCATTCGGGAACTGACCCCCACTAAACGGGAATTGGAGGAGAAAATCGCCGCCGCGGAGAATGATATTCGAAAGTTGGAGGAAAGCGTCACAGAAACTTACGAGGTCGCTGTGGATGTGGAAGCATCGGCTGCCGTCCAATCCAAAATCGCGGTCTCTTATGTCGTGCAGGGCGCCGGATGGAGTCCAGTCTATGATGTGCGCTATTTGCCGGACAGTGCCTCTCTGGAGATCACTTACGGGGCATTGGTACGCCAGCGAACCGGGGAACCCTGGACCGATGTCCAACTGGTCCTCTCCACAGAGCGCCCCCAGCTGTACGGACGACCAAAGGAACTCTCTCTATGGACAGTCGGTATTCAATCGGCATTGCCCCAACCCGCCATAGAAAACCAACCCGCTCCTGCGGCTGCTGCGGCCCCGGAGGCGTCGACATTGAAACCCGGCGATTCATCTTCCACTGTACCCGGAACCCTTTTCGAACCTAAAAATCTTGGAAGACTGGACCTGCAGGAAGACTTGGGAAGTGTGACGGTCTCCTTCCAGATCCCCACCAAAGAAACCGTCCTGTCCGGGGATGTCGAACAGCGCGTAACCGTCGCTTCCTTCCGATCCCCGGCAAAGTTGCAGTACAAAGCCATCCCCCGTCAAAGCCCTTACACATTCCTGCGTGCCGTCACCACAAACGATTCCCAGTACCCCCTGTTGAGCGGAAAAGCCAATATCTTTTACGGGAATGATTTCCTCTCCACATCTTCCCTGCAAACCACTATGCCCGGAACAACCCTGGACTTCTATCTCGGCTCCGATCCGGAAATCGAGGTTCGTCGAACGGAGCTGGAACGAACTTTGGATTCCTCCGGGTTGATCGTAACCACAGGACAGCAAATCAACTGGCTCTGGCAACTGGAGGTCAACAACCGTCGCGATTCCTCTATTGTTCTGGAGATCGTCGATCAGGTTCCTGTGCCCAGAAGCGAAGGAATCGAACTGACCGATTTCCGCTGCCGGGATCACGACTATACCATGGAGAAGGATGGGATTGTCCGGTGGGTCCTTGAACTCCGCCCCGGCGAAAATCGGAAGATTCGTTACTCTTACAAAATTAAATTTCCCAAAGGCGTCAAATTGAGCGGCCTGGAGGGCTGACCGAGGTGGCATAGGAAACAAACACTTTTCGGCTGCAACATTCTTCAAAAAGAAAGATTCGCCTGATGAGTCGCGATCCGTGTTTTGACGTAGAACGTCTTGGAGAGCCAACCTATCCTTCCCCGCTGGTCCTGTCGAGTAAAAAGGGCGATCAGATCTCCGATTATGTGACCGACGATGACCGCGTTCTTCTGGACAGCTCTCTGCGTTCGTACAGAGAGGCCCTTGCGGAGCGGCTGGAACCTCCATCCATGGAAATCGCCGGTCCGAGAGAAAATATCTTCTTCGATCCCAAGACAGTTTGTGCGGCAATCGTCACTTGTGGTGGTCTCTGTCCGGGTCTCAACGATGTCATTCGCGCGCTGGTTATGTCTCTCTATCATCATTACGGGGTAAGGAGAATTCTGGGTATTCGCTATGGCTACTATGGAATGATCGATTATCACAATGAAGTTCCTTTAGCCTTGACCCCGGAAATCGTGGAAAACATCGACAAAATGGGAGGCTCCTGGCTGGGAAGTTCACGGGGAAATCAAAACATTGTGGATATGGTCGATTTCATGGCGCGTCGAGGAATCAACATTCTCTTTACCGTGGGGGGAGATGGAACCCAGCGCGGAGCCTTGGCAATTGCGGAGGAGGTGCAAAGCCGGGGCTTGCAGGTCGCCGTTGTCGGAGTCCCCAAAACCATCGACAACGATATCAGTTATGTGGAACGCACGTTCGGATTCGAGACCGCATTTTCCGTCGCCAAGGATGTCATCGACGGCGCACACATGGAGGCTATGGGCGCACTGAACGGAATCTGCATCGTGAAACTGATGGGGCGCCATGCCGGTTTTCTCGCTACACAGGCCACCATCGCCAGCGGGGACGTGAACTTCCTTCTGATCCCGGAAATCCCATTCGATTTGCATGGGAACCGGGGATTCCTCAAAGCCCTGGAGGATCGTATTCTCGCCCGACGTCATGCCCTGGTGGTTGTGGCGGAAGGAGCAGGACAGGAACTGCTGGCGGATGAGGTTAAACGATTGGGAACCGATGCTTCGGGCAATGTCCGCTTGGCAGACATCGGGCAATATCTTCATCAGAGAATCAACGACTATTTTCGGGATCGCGGGATATCCGTCACCGTTCGGTACATTGATCCCAGCTACTATGTCCGGTCGCTTCCGGCCGTTCCCACCGACAAGGTGTTCTGCCAACAGCTGGCTCATAATGCAGTCCATGCGGCAATGAGCGGCCGGACCGCAATGCTGGTGGGAATCTGGAACGACAAGTTCACGCATGTTCCCATTGAAACAGCCGTCTCCAAGCGGAAACAGATCGATCCGGACGGCCCGCTCTGGTTGTCGGCAGTGGAATCCACCGGTCAACCCGTCCGTATGGTAAATTAAGGGCATCCCTCCGGTGGCAATGTCATTAGGTTAAATGATCCTGTAATTCACGAGGAAAACTCCGGGAATGACGGCATCTTAGGTTAATGCGTATGGGAGGCTAGACAGGGGTCCCTCCCCCGAAGATCGGGGGAGGTTAGGTGGGGGTTGACCGGATATCGATGGTTGTGACCGAGTTTTCTTAACAGCAGTCTTCTGCAATCACGAAATACCGGGAAGTGCGAACAAGAGCATGTCTCGCGACAATTTGGAACCGACATACGCGCGGGAACAGGATCTTTTTGCGCAAGGCTATAAACGAATCGCCGGGTGTGACGAGGCGGGACGTGGTCCGCTGGCGGGACCGGTCCTGGCCGCTGCCGTGATTCTACCGACTGACCTGCAACCCCACTTGGTTCATGGTTTGCGGGATTCCAAACAGCTGACCGAGTCACAACGCGACCATTTCTATCACATCATCATGGACTTGGCCGTTTCCTATGGTGTGGGAACCGCCGGCC
>JAKPRU010000687.1 GCA_029557025.1 Candidatus Omnitrophota bacterium
CGTGTCAATGCCGCAGATGAAACCAGCAAGGCCAGGCAGAGTTCTCTCCGTATTCCCCCGCCCTCGCGCATCCAAGTTGCGAACACTGTCGTGAACAACAGTGTCAGCAGTGGAGTCTCCAAACCGGATAAGGACCAGGCCCATACTCCCGGATCGCTCAGCAGAAGCGCCACCGCAAAAACCGCAACAGCCCACGACCTTGTGATGCAAAATCCCAGGGAGAACGCCACGGGGATGACAAGCCCCAGGCACACCCGTCCCATCTGCTCCGCCATTTGCGCCGGTTCGATTCCCTGTTGTGCCCCTGCGAGCAGAAAGAATGTCCAGAGAAAATTGGTGTATCCCTCAACCCGCTCGCCCGGATTGAAAAACGGCCCGATACCCTCCGCCCAGTTTCGGGCATACCGCATACTGATGTAGGCATCGTCTACCAGTCCGAATCCGAGATGTGCGCCGATGGGGTAGGAGGCAACAATGACTATCGCCGCTGCCGATAGAATCAGAAGCGGATTCCGGCAGCCCTTCCAGGCAGATGTTTTCCGACAGAAATACATTGGACTAAGGAATGCTGAATTTGCCCAAGCGTTCGAACGCGCGGATCATCGCCTGGGTTCCGAGTTTCCCTCCGCCTTCCGCCTCCACTGCCGTGAATAATTGCTGCGCCAGAGCCGTGCCGGGCAAGGGAAGGGAAACGGATCGGGCCGCTTCCATTACCAGACGCAAATCTTTCTGGATCAGCTGCACCATGAACCCGGGTTGCAGATCGCCCTGTGCGATTTTCGGCCCCAGGTTGGCTAATGCCCAGGACCCTCCCGCGCCTTTGGTGACTACATCCAGCATGGTCTGCACATCCAGCCCCGCCTGTTTTGCCAGAGAGATACATTCACAGGTCGCCACCATGTTTACCGCACACAGGATCTGGTTGCATAGTTTAGTCATCTGTCCCATGCCGGACTCGCCACACCAGGTAATGGTACTTCCCATCGCCTGGAAATACGGAAGGCAGGCTTCAAAGACGGCTTTGTCTCCCCCAACCATAATAGACAGCGTTCCTTTCTGCGCACCGATATCTCCCCCGCTCACCGGCGCATCCAGAAACGCCACTCCCTTCTCTGCCAGGATCTTTGCAATCTCACGAGTCTCCCGTGGAGAGATAGTTCTGTTGTCGATCACGATCTGCCCTTCTCGGCAGCCCTCCACGACACCGTCTCTGCCGAAAAGAACCGCACGCACATCGGGGGTATCGGTGACATTCGTGAAAATAACATCTACCTGTTCGGCTAATTCCCTCGGGGAGGAACACACCGAGGCCCCCTCTGCCGCAAGGTCTTTTGTCTTTTCCAGTGTTCGATTGTATACGGATACCGAAAATCCGGCTTTCAGAAGATTATGGGCCATGGGCTTTCCCATGATCCCCATACCGATATATCCCAGTCGCTTGTTCATAATTCGTTCCCATTGTGATGTTCGGATTCTTCCGGATACAGCGATACGTTTGTGGCGGCCCCGGCTTTCTCTACCGAGGGAACCGTCTTCACCGCAAATCGCACCGGCGCATTTTCTTTGAGTGTCTCCCAATCCGCTCCCTCGCAAAGCGTGGAGGCGTGGAAAAAGTAATCGTTTCCGTCATCGGCGGAGATGAAACCGTATCCTTTATCTCGTTTAATGGTCTTGATGACCCCTTTTCGTAGTTCCATTGCGGGCATATCCTGTACCGTCGATACGGAATCGAGCGAGAGGGCCGATTCCTTTTGCCTGCCAATCCCGTATGCCATGCTGTCATGTTGCGCCTGGTATAGTTTTCGACATTCCTCGCAATAAAATCGCTGGCCTTTTCGGGGACGAAAAGTAGTCAATACTTTCCGGTCGCCTGTGTGATACGGGGATTCGCACTCCAGCCATTGGTTTTCGTAGCGTAATTCCAGGCGATCCAGCAGATCATCCAGCCAGATCATATCCAGGTCTCTCAGCCGGTCCTTGTTTTCCTGGTCTATGTATTCCCCGGAGCAGCACCCACGTATACTGGCGATGGCGACTCGTTTTCCCAGGCGTCGGATCGCCTGGAACACCGGAATGAAATCCCGGTCTCCTACGACGGCAATCGCAAAATCGTAGGCATAGGGCATCGCCGCGTAAAACAGCGCTGTTGTCGCCAGCGCGATATCGACACATTTTTCTTTCGGCTCGAATCGGTCTTTCGGGTCACGGTCGTCCGGTCGTAGACGTTTCCCGTAGTAGTTGACTGTAAATACCTCCACATCATAGTGGAACTCCTCTTTCAGCATCCGGTAGAAGTCCCGGCGACGGCGCACTGGGTCCTCATCGCGAGGATCATAATTATCGGCGATACTGCCGAACAAATACGTCCGAACCAGGTCCGGTTCCGAGGTGCGCATCTGTTCGGCTACCGAATCCGCCAGGGTTTTCGGGAGAAGACCGTAGTCGATATGAAAATCGGGATCTCCCCTCAGTTGCGCCAGCTTCGGCATGTTTGCGTAGAGCCAGGTTCCGTCAATGAATACCATAATTTTCAGCATGATGATTTCCTCTATTGATCCGAATATAATCCGCAGCGATTTTCCAGTATCCCGTCACTCAAAAGTTTTCACACAATACCTCCTCTACTGTTCCATTCATCCACAGGCTGGAAGCCTGTGCCACCCCTCCCGGCAGAGCCTGTCCTGCTTTCCTCCAGTCCGGGAAAACGGCCTCTACTTCCTCTCCCTCCGGCAGAGAGTGGGAGTGAGAGCAATTCCGGGTGGCGCCGGCATCTTGCCGGTGATTCAAATAATGCAACCGTAGAAAACCCTCCCCACTCGCTTGACATTATCCAACAATTCCGCAGAGTTACCAATTCCCACAACGATGGAGGCCACCGACGGGGAAAGGAAACCGGTACGCAGCGCCGAGTCCATTTCATCCGAACAAAGACCGGACCCAGTGTGTTTTCCATACGGAACAGCCTTTGCCCCCCCGAATACTTTCATCCCGATGATTCCTATACCCGCTCGCTCCGCGGCGGGAAGAAACCGCGCCTGGAACTCCGAGTCGTTGACCGGAACCATTACGGCATCCACGCAGCCGGTTTCCAGAATCCG
>JAKPRU010000691.1 GCA_029557025.1 Candidatus Omnitrophota bacterium
GTTTCGATCATCAGCACGCCGGGGAAAATCGGGCGGCCGGGGATGTGGCCTCGACACCAGAATTCATCCTCGCGCACTTCCCGGAATCCGACGATAATTCCCTGCTCTTTATCCACCATGTAAATGCCGTTTAATTGCTGAAATTCATAGCGGTGAGGCAGTACGTCGTAAATTCCGGCTTTATCTACAAGAATGTTGTTCTGATTAATTTTTGAAACATCGATAAAGGATTGGGGAGGCATAAAAATCGTTTCCTGTTTCATTCATAAAAAATCGGCGGGTCACTGGCCCCGGCCAAAACCAGGGAACGGCACATACGCTAACAAAGCCGAATGGTCCGGTCAACGGAATTCGGAAGACGCTTCCGATCCGGCGTCGCGATAGAAACGGTTGGCCAGGTAGGATTCCGCGATAATCAACAGGATCAGAAGCAGAAAAATCACAACCGTCAATTCCAGCCGGCGGACCGAAAGGTGCTGCGGATCGTAGGAATCGCCCACCGTCATCATGGAGACTTCCCGCGGAGAAAAATCGCCCGCTACCTGCTCGGCAGACACCGCGTCGAAACGGCTTTCTTCCGGATGGCGATTCACCGCGAAGCCGCGATGCTCCACCTTCCCGCCCTGACTGAAACGCACCGACCAGCACCCCAGCCGATCCGCCCAGAGGGCGACCTGGCGCGTCTGGGTGTCGATGGTTTCCGCGCGTTCCACCGGGTCTCCCGGCCTCAACACGCTCACATCCGGACGGTCCATTCCAGGGGGAACGGAAACCATGACCGTCTGGCCCCAGAAATATTTTTCCGCCGGTTGCGACCAGCCGCACAGCCAGCGGACGATACGCTGCACCAGAACAGGAAACTGGGGAAGCGTCGCCAGATTCGACCATTCCGGAGACGGGGAAAAATTCCAGAATATCACCTGTCCGGTACCGATCTTGCGAACCATCAACGCCGGAGCCTGATCCGGATATCGCAGCACCACTTCAACCTCTTCCCCCATCGAGAGAATTCCCAATCGACGCGAGCAGCTCACGGCCGACAGCGAAGGGTT
>JAKPRU010000730.1 GCA_029557025.1 Candidatus Omnitrophota bacterium
TGGATTCCGGCCTTCGCCGGAATGACGAAGTTCTTAAGTTAGTGTTTACGCGCTTTATCCCCGGGGTGCAGGCGGAGTCTCTTTCTCATCGCCCTGAGGACCGCCTTCTCCGGGTCCCCAAGGCGGGCCTCCCGCGTCGTCACCCTGACGGATACCATGTCCGGTCTCTCCAGCCTCGTCCGGGCCTCTTCCGGGTCCCCTTCGCATTCTGGCACGATCCGGACCTTCACCCATAAAAGGCGGTGGCGGGAGCTCTTTCAAATCCTGCTCCAGTCGTTTTTCAATCAATTCATCTCGTTTCGCCAAGCGTACTTCCAGCCGTTTTTCCAGCCGCTGGATATAATTTTTCAAGCGCTCCAGTTCGCCTTTGTACCGCTTGATTTCGGCATCTTCCAGGCGAACCGCCTCCTGCCGGATTTTCGCTTCCAATTCGGCACGCTCGGTTGCATCGGTGCTGCTGTGGTATTTCTTAAGGAGTTCCCAATATCCTTTCTCCAATTCGCTCTGTTCCCTGATAATCCGATCAAGACCGGGACGTTCAGAGCGAATTCGTTCCAGGCGTTCCGGGTCATCCAGGAACGCACGGATCTGCTCTCGAACCTCACTTTTTTTCATTTCCTTGTGAAGTTGCTGACGTTCCTCATCGGAAAGACCGTGGTAGATGCGGATGAGGTGGTACAATTTTGGATTTTGCAGGATTTGAATGGCAATACTGCTTTCGGTGATCTCCTGGGTAGCAGGTTTTAGATCCTGACAGAATGCAGGAATGGTGGACCAGACTACAAAAATGCCGACGACGAATAAACGGAGCATAAGTTTACCTCACAGACTCGATGGTTCCCTGGGGCGGCCGATCCTGGACCCCCATATCCTCCCTTTTCAAGAAATATCCAACATGGAGAGTTCCATCTCCGACTCCAGAACCCGCAAGTCCAGTTCCACAGAGGCCAAACCGTAACCGATCTCTTCCGTGGAAAGAAGCGCGGTATCCGTGGTCGGCAGATGTCTCTCGTGGTATTGCCAGAATCCGAACCCTGCGACTGCCAGGAAAATTGCGGCCCAAGCCAGTCGGGGCCAGGATTGTGGCATCCAGGTGCGAATCGGACGGACACTCTGCCGACGTTTTCTTGCTTCTTCGCGGGCCAGAGCAAGGATCCGATTATGGACCGTTTGAGAGATTGCCGGTTGAGGCAACCGGATCGATCCAAGAGTTTTCAAATCCGTGTAAACCTGGCGGCATTCAGGGCAAACCGCCAAATGGCTTCTGTGCCCCTGTGTCTCCGGTTCTTCGCCGGACGCGGCCAAAATGATTCGATCTCTCCAAACACTGTCGCAGGCCATGATGACTTTTTCCTTTTTCCGGTTTTTTCACGAAGCGTTTTCGATAACGCCGGTCGTGGCATTCTCTCCATCCGGTGGGGTAAGTCCCATTTCCTCGAACTGCTTGCGGATTTTCTGAACCGCCAAGTGCATTCGACCCAGGACCGTCCCGATCGGGCATTCCAGCACCTCGCTGATCTCCCGAAAGGAAAGGTCCGCCGTTGTTCTCAAAATGAACACCTCCCGCATCGCTGGGGAGAGTGTTGCCACGGCCTTTTCCAAATACTCAACGAGCTCTCGTTCCTCCAGATTCTCGAAGGGGCTTTTTGCCATCTCCTCGGATGCGCTCGGCCAGCAACCCGGCTGAGACTGCTCTGTGTCCGTGTCCAACTCCACCACCCGGCCGTTTCGACGGATCACATCGAGGCAGTGGTTGTGGGCGATCCGGTATATCCAAGAGGAAAATTGGCCTCGGTCACGATAGCTGTCTGCCCGACGGATCGCTTTCAGCCATACCTCCTGCAAGGCATCCTCCGCCTCGCTGGGGTTCCGCAGAAACCGCATCATGTAAGCGTACAGCGGCCCCTCAAAATCCTGGAGAATCTGACCAAAAGCCTCCAAGTCCCCATGGTCGCGGTACCGGAGAAAGAGGCGTCCATGTGCTTGCTTCTCTTTCACGTTTCTTGGTCCCTCGTCTAGTATAACGCAGGATTCCCGTCCTTTATTGGCATCGACAGGGTGACTGACTTGTGATTCTACTGACATCGTTCATTCTTATTGTTCTGACAGCCGCACTCTATTCTACGCGGTTTCTCACGATTCCGCTCCCCGAGCCGGTCCGTTGGGGGCTTGCGACCGTTCGAGGGGGCTGGTTTCTTCTTCTGATCTGGCTGTGCCTTGCCGATCCCAAGATCATCCGGTACGAAACCACCGTATTGGCTCCGATTCTTCCGGTTGTGATCGACGACTCGGCAAGCATGGGGCTTGCTGTGTCGCTGGGACCACCGGGTTCTGCCGATGCCGGCCAGTCGAAATGGGACCTTGTGCGATCCCTCGTTGAACGTGAGAATCTTGCCGACCGGATTCGGGACCGGGGATTCGAGCCTCGAATCATTTATCTTTCCGATTTGCTTTCTTCTCAAGTTCATTCGAACCAAGCTCTTCCAGAGAGTCCGGAATTGCCGGACACGAATCTCGCCGGGGCCTTGCGGATTCTCTCGGCTCAGTTTACCACGGAACGCTGTCCGGGATTCCTGATTGTGACAGATGGCCAGTGGAATGCCGGGGGCGATCCTTTGTCGGCGTTTGTTCCGATGGGGGGAACGTCACCGTTTCCGATCTATGCCATCGGGGTTGGCGATCAAAGTCCCCCGACCGATGTACGCCTTACGACAATTTCCGCACCGCCGAGCCTCCGAAGCGGCCGAATGGCCGAACTGACTGTATACGGAGACGCCGAAGGAGTCCAGGCGAAAACAACCGGCCGTTTGCGGACAAATCTGCAGAAAGCGGACGGCGAAATTGTCTGGGCCACAGAAAGTGAGATTTCGTTCGACCCCGGCACTGCACGCTGGCGAAGAACCGTGCAATTTCCCGCGACCGAGGCGGGGATGTTCCAGGTAGCTGCTGAGATCGCCACAGACGGTCCTGACCGGAATCCGGCGAATAACCGGATTTCATCCGACATCCAAATCCTGGAAGATGTGGACCGTGTTCTGATGCTTACCGGCGGGCCCGACTGGGATTTCAAATTGATTCTGCGATCCCTGGAGAGCGATCCGTTCACCGAGACGGAGGCGTACTTGTTCTACCAGGGAGGGTTCCTGCGTCTAGGGGATCGCCTCTGGGTGCAACAGGCGGAGAAGACAGCCGAATCGGGCGAAAGTCGATTACCTTCTCCCGCCGGGGATCCGCTGGAGCGAACCGAACGATGGTCGGTGGTGGTCCTGCACGGATTGCCGCTTGATGAACCGCAGGAACCTCTTCGCGAATGGATTGTGGAGTATGTTGAGAACGGGGGCGCGCTTATGGTGCTGCCGGGCGGAATGGGACGCGACCCGCATCTGTATTGGCCGTGTAACCCATCCGGCACACAAGTGTCGGTTGTGGATGGGGATTTGTTTGCTGTGCCCGTGGCGGCCGGAACCGGGTCGGCTCTGGCGGAGTCGCTTGTGCCGATGTTGCAGGCCGATTTGCCGCCGCTCAAGCGGGTTTTCGTTGTGATGCCGCAGCCGCCGGGATCTCAGGTCGTGGTTGGAAGTCAGGGCGGGAGCAATTCCCCGGTGGTTGCAGAGATGCGGCATGGGCTGGGGCGAGTGGTGCATGTGTACTCGGATTCGTTCTGGCGATGGCGGATGTTCGGTTCACTGGAGCAGGGGGATGCGTTCGGACGTTTCTGGCGCGGACTTATACATTTGCTTTCTCCGTCCTCTGTTCCGGCGGTGGGGCGGCTGCTGGTGAGCGATCTGTCACCGTTTGTCGGACAGGTTGTAGAGATTCGTCTGGAGATGTCGCCGGATTCACCGGTCCTGCCGGACAATTCGCTTGTTGCGATAGACGGGCCGGATGGTAGAGGAATGCTTCCGCTGGTTCGGGACCCCGAAAATCCGCTTCGAGCCGCCGCCGAATATGTACCCGGCGCGTCCGGGGCATATCGCGTGCGGGAAGAACAACTCGGCTACGAGGCGAAATTCGATGCGATCTACCCGGCGGAAGAAATGTTGCGCCCTGCGCAACATGTAGCATTTTTGACATCCTTAGCGGAGTCCACCGGTGGAGTGTACCGGGATATGGAACAGTGGGTAGATGTTTTGAATGCGATTCCATACAACCCGGTGACGCTTGATCGGGAACGGCAACGGTTCTGGGCTTCGCGATTCGGAGCGTTACTGTGCCTGATCGGAATCATTGTAGCCGAGTGGTATTTCCGTCAGCGGCAGGGATTGCCGTAATGTTTCCGCATCCCCGTTTCCCCAGCAGGTCAGGTGTCCCTGTCTGACGGTTGGCGGAGATTCCCAGAGATTAACGGATTCTATTTGGACTGTGGTCATTTTACCACTGAGGGGACGCCTGTGAGCGAATATGGGATTGGCTTCGGTTTCTGTTCGTGTTTTGGAGGCTGATGGACTAACACCTGTCAGGAACGCGTGGGTAGTTCACACGGGTATGATCGGTGGTCCGGGTGTCGGAATTGGCAGGTATCGAACGGACTCGAGGGGATACGCCGGTGTTATGTATGCCGCAATTCCATGTTTCGGCGACTTTTATATGGGGAACGGTAGATGGATCGTGAAATCCATAACGAAAGTATGGGCGTTGTTTGACATTGAGTCAGGGGAGGAAACATCGCTGATATTTGATCCGTTTGAGGCTGTTGTCGAGCTGGGAATCAACGACCCTCCGGATGGGATCTTGCGGCTGTTCAAGGAAGTCACGATCATTGCCGGAGGAACCAGCAGCGTTGAAGACTGGGGGCTGTATCAGTAAATGCGGGCGGGACATAAAGGGAGGGCGAGGCTCCTGCCAAGCCGCGAGCAATAAGAAAATCGGCTCGGCGGAAGCATCACCCTCCCTGATTTAATGATCTTGCTTCCAGGAGAGGGTTGGAGTGAGGAAATATAACTCCAGGAAATTCAACCCCCTCTGTGTCTCCCCCCAACTTTGGGGGGAGCGGGTCGCGGACAATCGTGGTATTTCAACGACGGCGGTCGCCACGATCGTTTCGGTCGCCTCGGTTTCGATCACCTCGTCCACCCCGGTCACCCCGGTCGCTGCGGCCACCGCTATTCCGGCGATCTCCCCGGCCGCTGCCACCACCGGAACGGCCACGGTCACGGTCAGGACGCGGGGGACGAGACTCACGCCACTGAGATTCCGGGGTAATACCCAGATCGCGTTCCGCCAGCCTCTTGCTGAGGTTGATCCTTCCAAGACTGTCGATTTCAACCACCTTTACATCAATGGTATCCCCTTCCTTCACAACATCCCGCACTTCATCCACACGACCTTCGGTCAATTCGGAAATATGAACCAGACCTTCTTTGCCGGGCAGGATCTCGACAAACGCGCCGAAATTCATCAGGCGGGTCACTTTTCCCCTATAGACTTTTTCAACCTCGACTTCTTCCACAAGCGTTTCGATCCACTCGCGCGCACGCCGTCCGGCTTCCTCATCCACCGAGGCGATAATTACCTGCCCGTCATCGTCGATGTCGATCTTCACACCGGTCTCGGCGATAATCTGGCGGATCATCTTGCCGCCCGGCCCGATCACATCCCGAATCCGGTCAACGGGGATCATCAGGACCTGAATACGCGGCGCGAAAGGCGACAACTCGGAGCGCGCCTTGTCGATCACCTGGTTCATGCGATCCAGGATGAAAAGTCTTGCGCGATGAGCCTGTTCGAGAGCGGAAGCGAGCAGTTCGCGACTGATCCCCTCGATCTTCAAATCCATCTGGAACCCGGTGATTCCCTCACTGGTTCCGGCCACTTTGAAATCCATATCGCCCAGGTGATCTTCCACACCAAGGATATCGGTCAGGATGGCGGACTTATCGCCCTCTTTCACGAGTCCCATAGCGATTCCGGCGACAGCCCGTTTGATCGGCACACCGGCATCCATAAGAGACAGTGATCCGCCGCACACGGTAGCCATGGAGGAGGATCCGTTCGATTCCATCACATCGGAGACAACACGGATGGTATATGGGAACTCCTCATGGTCCGGCAGAAGCGATTCGATGGCGCGCTCGGCAAGCGCCCCATGGCCGATATCCCGTCGGCCGGGTCCGCGCATCGGACGAACTTCACCGACACAATACGGTGGGAAATTGTAGTGCAGGAGAAATCGTTTGTAATACTCTTCCAGGAGGCCGTCGATTTTCTGCTCGTCCGAGGTCGTGCCGAGCGTTGTGGTCACCAGGGTCTGTGTCTGGCCTCGTGTGAAGAGCGCGGAACCGTGTGTGCGCGGGATCATCCCTACCTCGATGGAGATCGGCCGAATCTCATCCAGCGCCCTGCCGTCGGAACGGCGATGTTCTTCAAGGATCAATCTTCGCAATTCGCGTTTTTCGATGTTCCCGAATGCCTCTTTGACCTGTGCGACCAGGCGAGCGGTCTCTTTTCCGGTCAGGTGAGTCGCGATCTGTTCGACTGCCTCGCGGGTAGCGATATTATCCGGCAGTGTGGCAGCAAACTCCCGCTCGTGACTTTCCAGTATTTTCTCGACAGCTTCCGCACACAGATTGTCGAGTTCTGCCTGTCGCTGGCGTTTGTCCTTGATCTCGTTGGCCTGCTGGAACCGGTCGCCGATGATCTCCCAGACTCTTGTCTCCAGCCCCTGAAGAGAAACCGGCGGTTCAAAGGGTACTTTGGGTTTTCCCGCGAGGGAGCGAAGTTCCTGAATCATATCCAGGACAGAGGTCATGGTTTCCAGCGCCAGGTCGAATGCCGCAAGAAGTGTCTCTTCCGGTTCTTCGTTTGCTCCGCCTTCCACCATCAGGATGGAGTTGCGTTTCCCGGCAATTGTGAGGTTCAGGGTCCCTGCCTGCGTCTGCTCGATGGTCGGATTGACGATCAACTCTCCGTTGACTTTTCCAATTCGGACAGCCGCAAGGGGGCCATTGAAGGGGATTTCCGAGATTTCCAGGGCGGCGAAAGAGCTGATCATCGCCAGAATGTCGGAATCGTTTTCATTGTCGAACGAGAGGACTTGAGCGAGGACCTGGACTTCGTTATTGAACCCTTCCGGGAAAAGCGGTCGGAGGGGCCGGTCGATGCACCGGGAGATGAGGGTTTCCCGGTCGGCGGGACGTCCTTCCCGCTTGAAAAATCCACCGGGGAACTTGCCGGCCGCGGAACGTTGTTCTCGATAATCCACGGTGAGGGGAAAGAAATCGATTCCCGCACGTGGAGCCGCCATGGTAGCGGCGGAAAAGGTCATTGTGTCGCCGTAGCGGGCGACAACCGCACCGCCGGCTTGATTCGCCAGTCGTCCGGTTTCCAAAGTCAGTGTACGACCCGCGATTTCACGGGTCACCGTGTGTATTGCCATGAGGTATTCCTCCGTTTATTTGTGATGTGTGCCGGGCATTGTGAATACGCAATACAGACAAACCAATGCCATCGGCTCCGGTTAGCGGTTTCGGTGGGAAAGGCTGTAAGGTCCAATCGGATTCAGGTTTCATGTATCCCTGATCCTTCACGCATTCTATTGGTGATAAACCCCAAGCGAACTAACCACAGATGCGATAACCTGATCGGTGGAGGAGAAGGAGGCGGGGGGGCATGTTGAACTTTCTCGTTTGCACCCTGACTAGGATGAAGGACCTCGAACGGAGATCCGTCCTCCTAATCGGGGTGCCTGAAAAAACCCAACAACGGAATGGA
>JAKPRU010000732.1 GCA_029557025.1 Candidatus Omnitrophota bacterium
ATCAGCCCTCCTGCCTGGTGAAAGAAACGGAGGAACAGGCTCGTTGGAACTGGGTGGCGGCATCGGGTTTCGAAGGGGACATGCGGCTCATGATTCGTCCGTTTGTGCAACCCAAAAAGGCAGATGAGGACGAAATTGTTCGCGCCTACCTGAACAATTTCAGCACGCGGGATATTCACAAAAGGCCGGAGCAGATCCTGGGCGAGTATTCTCAGCCGCAGCCATATTCGGTCACGCTGTTTTTCGCGGAGAAGGACCGGGATCACTTCGACACGCGCGTGTTCGATGTTTATCTTCAGGGCAAGAAAGTCCTGGCCGGATTCAACATCGCAAGAGAGGCTCAGGGACCGATGCGCGTTGTCTGCAAAACATTTAAGGGGATTGCGGTTAAAGGCGACCTTTCTCTGGAATTGAAGGCGACCGAAAAGAACACGACCAAGCCGCCGATTCTCTGCGGAATGGAAATCGTATGCGAGACGGAATGAAGGTGCGGATCGTTTTATATTTCGCTTGCCTGGAAAGCGGAATTCGAACATAATCTAAAAAACAGTTCCGCCATGCGAGATTGCGGAACGGAATGAGGTTCAACAAAATGACTCGGTTCCTTATTTTTCTGGTTCTGGCGGGAAGCCTTTCCTGCATTTGCACGCCTGATTTGATTCAAGCCCAGAATGCCGCCGACAAACAGACAATCCATTTGTTTAACGGGAAAAACCTGGACGGTTTTTACACGTTTCTCAAGGATCGCGGACGCGATAATGATCCGAAGAAAGTGTTTACCGTGCAGGATGGTGTTCTTCGGATTTCCGGCGAAGAGTGGGGCTCCGTCACAACAAAAAAGGACTATGCCGACTACCATCTGATTGCCGAATACAAATGGGGCGAGATCGCGTATCCGCCACGTGAGGATAAAGCCCGCGACAGCGGCATTCTGTTGCATTCCGTTGGAGAGGATGGGGCTTTTGCGGGATATTGGATGTTTTCAATCGAATGCCAGATCATTGAAGGCGGCACAGGAGATCTTCTCGTTGTGGGAGACAAGAGCGACGCTTACGCACTCACCGCCAATGTCGCCGAGGAAAAAAAAGACGGTTACTATCAATACCAGAAGGGTGGTAAGCCGGTCACGATTCACGACGGACGAATCAACTGGTTTGGACGGGACCCCGCTTGGCAGGATGTGAAAGGATTTCGCGGCGCAGCGGATGTGGAAAAGCCTGTCGGAGAATGGAACCGTCTGGAGTGCATCGCCAGGGGAGACAAGATTACGGTTATCCTGAACGGAGTGACGGTCAACGAGTGTTTCGATGTGAAGCCCCGTAAAGGGAAAATTCAGCTCCAGTCCGAAGGAGCCGAAATCTTCTTCCGAAAGCTGGACCTGATCCCCTTGAAACCTTGATGAGGTTGCGCCGATAACCGGGAGCAAAAGTCCAAACAAAACCGTGCTGCCGTCGGCTTCTTTGTGACCCTGGCGCATCAAGTGGATTACGGGGTTCCGGGCCTGATCATCCTTGTATCAGGCGCCGTTTTTACCTGTCTGTGTCGATGTCTCCCATCATGAATTCGGGATATCGCTCACCGGCGGCTGCGCCTCGCGGGCAAGCGGCGTCGATGGCCTGAAGTTCTTCGGGGGTCAGGCGGATATCCGCGGCTGCTGCGTTCTCTTCCAGGTAACGAACCCGTCGTGTCCCCGGAATCGGCACAATACTTTCACCTTGAGCCAGAAGCCACGCCAGCGCCAGCTGAGCGGGAGTACATCCCCTCTGCGCAGCGATTTGCTCAAGTTTTTCAAGTAATCTGAGATTCTGCTGAAGGTTCTCCCCTTTAAATCGTGGCGCGACACGCCGGAAATCTTCCTCTGCCAGTTGACTGACCGACCGGATTCGCCCTGTCAGGAACCCCCGACCCAGCGGGCTGTAAGGAACAAATCCCACACCGAGCTCCTTACAGGCGGGCAAAACATGCGCCTCCACATCACGGGTCCAAACCGAATATTCGGTCTGAACCGCCGTGATCGGGTAAACCGCGTGAGCGCGGCGCAGATTTTTTGTGGAAACCTCCGACAATCCCAACATTCTGACTTTGCCCTGCTTCACCAGCTCGGCCATCGCGCCCACTGTCTCCTCAATGGGCACTTCCTTGTCAACTCGGTGCTGATAATACAGGTCGATAGTCTCGATACCCAGCCGCCGCAGGCTGGCCTCGCATGCTTGATGTACATATTCCGGGCGCCCGCAGACTCCTTTGAATGCGCCGTCGGGTGTGCGCACCGATGCGAATTTTGTCGCGATCACAATTCGGTGGCGCACATCTTTCAGGACCTCACCGATGAATCGCTCGTTATGACCGACACCGTACATATCCGCCGTGTCGAAAAGGGTAATTCCCAAGTCCAACGCACGGCGCAGGGTTGCACGGGCTTCCTGTTCATCCGTCGGGCCATAAAACTCGGACATCCCCATACAGCCAAGCCCGATTGCGGACACCGCCAATTTCTCTGGACCAAGATATCGTGTGTGCATCAGGTTCCCTTCCTTCCTGTGATTGATGGTGGATATCTCTCCATAGTGGATCAGGGATCGACCCGTTTGTAAATACCGGTTCTGAACTCCACAGGTTGGAAGCCTGTGCCGGCTTCCGTACCTTCTTCTCCCTCTCCCGGCGGGAGAGGGTTGGGGTGAGGGGCCGGGAGACAGTCGGGCTAAGGGGCCGGGGGCACCGGCATCTTGCCGGTGACTACCGCAACGGCAAGCACGCATTCAGCACTTCCTTCCGATACCGATTGAGCGCGTCGGTAGCCTCATTGTAAAGCGGCACCCCATCGGTATCGGTCGAAACCCGTCGCCCGACATCGCAAAGAAGTTTGGTAATCGTGTCGGCGCGCTCCAGTACCGCTTGCGCCTTGTCTATTTTCTCCTTCGCAACACCCTTTTCTTTCGCCGACCGGATCATTTCCCGGAGAAGGTAGAGATATTCGTAGTCCTCTGCCCCCTCCCGACAAGCTTCCCAACGTTTACTGGTAACGACACCTTCTCCGTCGTACACGGTGGGGTAATAATTCGCGCTTGGGTTGGGACCAAGCCAGAGATCATGCGGGTGCGATGAGTAAACCCAGTGACCGCATCCGGTAAATCCCCGGCTCCAGGATTCCCAGGGCCGCCAGCGGTAAATGCCCAAAGTAGAGAGTGTCCGTGAATGACCTGCCGCATCATAGAACCAGACTTCCTTGCCGTATTTCTTGAACAGAGGAATCAAATCGTCGCCAGAGCGTTCGATCAACTCGGCGGAAGGGCACCAGATATCGATATACGGCACAAGGCTCTCAATCAACTCAACAGTCGAGCCGGTTGTCGGATCGGTATAAATTAAAATGTTCGGGTCTACTTTTCGAGTAGCTTTTGCGACCGCGATCAGTTGATCGACTACCTTGCTGCCCTGAAGGTTCGGTTCATCGTAGGGATACAGGGCGAACTCATCGTACCGCACGCCGAGTTCCTTCAGATGTTTTACCCATTGTTTCAGATAGGTTTCATAGCCGCGTTCCCAACCCGCCGACAGAAATTCGGGACCCCGGACGGCATACTGAGCGCTTGAGAAAAGGAAAAAACTGCCCGGTGATTCCGCTCGGTATGCACAAACAAATTCGTCGTGCTGCGAGTAGTCGATCTCGCCGATCAGGTTCCCGTCGGCATCGAATGTCGCACCGGGACACGGGGCCAGAAATACGGTGTTTGCATGGGCGAGGAGATCCTTCCGAACAGCCTCTTCCATACCCATAAAGTGATGCGTAATGTATGACCAGGTACAGAATCGTAAGGGCCGGGGACGAGGGAGAGACAAATCAACTATCTCGACCGAAACAGGGATTTCCATTTCGGAGGAATCGGGTTCCAATGTCATGAGGCGCAGCGTGCCCTGATAGATCCCGGCCCCGGCATCTGTGGGAAGCAGGTTGATCCAGAGTTGGACGGACTCCCATGGCGCAATCGTGAGTAAACGGCCCTGGTCCAACATCGGAAGGGCATCGGCGATTTCCTCCCGCCGGTAAGTGGGGCCGGTTACCGCACGATGGAATTCAAGAAACTTCCTGCCGCTGATGACGTCTTTCGCCGCCGATGTCAAGTCCTTTGGAACGACACGAACCTCCAGCGTTCGTCCGGAAACATTAGTCAAATTCACAATAGCCGGTTCGTACTCGTTTTTGCAGACGGTCCATTCGATCTTTTCGACAAGCGTTCCCGGTGCGGGAATGCTCTTGGACTGATGAAAATACGCCCAGGGACTTGCGGTCCACGCGATAAAGGTACATTTTGCGCCGTCGGCGTTCGCGACTTGAACAATTTGACGGAATCGTTCGGCAGCCAGGCGGGTTTCGGTCAACAAGGTAATCTTCTCTTCATCTTTACCGGAAAATTGCGAGGCGCTCGTAAGGTCAAACTGCAACCGGTGCAGTTGTTTTTGGCAGGCGGATTGAACGGTCGGATTGACATCTTTCCAATTAGAGATAATCGCACCGGCTTCCTCAAGGACTTGACGGATATAGCGCACATCCGTTTCAATGGGGGTGAATTCTACTTCTTGTATATAACAGGCCCGAATCGCGTATTCCTTTCCCGGAACACTCTTACTGCAATTGAGCAATGCATCCCGGATTTGGTAGGTACCTTTATCATGGATGTCGAAATCCATGCGGAGCGAGTCGGAACCGCGTTCCGTGTGCTTGACCGAGGTGAATAGAAAGCCGTTCGGTGCAGAGATCCAAGTGAAAAGTGCAAGTCTTCCTTGCGGCTCAACTGAAATGTTTCGTCGCCACGTGTTGGGACCGGTGAAAAGGTCATAAGATCCCTCAAGTGAGGATGTTTTCATACCTCGAGAGACCGGTCCGAACATATTCCAGGGGGGCAGGGGTCTATAAGCAACCTGATACTTGCCCCGGCAGGTGTTGGCGGGATTGGCGGCTACGCTGTCCCAGAGAATCTCATTTGGGCGGTATGGAACACCCAGAGAAATGCAGCACAAATCCCCCGGCCCGCCCGTGGATGGACGCTGGGAAATCACCAGGTCTAATGTGCCGTCCCCGTCGATATCGCCCGCGCAAGGTGTGATGGAGGCCTTCGTTCCGGGGAAATTCTGCTGCCATAAAACAGAACCATCGGGATTCAGCGCAGTAAGTGTATCCTGACTGGCCGTGAACAGGAGAATCTCCGTTTCGGGATCATCGTCCAGATTCGCGAGAATGGGAGCAGCCAGAAATGGGCCACTTGAGAGCATATCGAATTGCCAGAGTAGACCGCTCTCTCCCGAATCTCCGGTCGCACCGTAGGCAAACAGGTTACCGGACTTATTCGCCGCCAGAACGATCTCGCGCCCATCGCCATCCAAATCCCCGACAGCAATGGCATCGTTGATATGCTGGTAAGTCTGAAACATATCGAGGATTTTGGCGGTCTCCAGGTCGATACGAACCAAATGGTTCAACCCACCCCCAACAAAAAGATCCGCTTTTCCTTTGCCGAACAGATCCGCAAGAACCGGAGTGGAGTTGGGGAAAAGATCCTGGGGGACATGGATATCCCAGAGCCAGTTTCCCTTGCTGTCCAGCGCATAGATATCTCGTTCGTGAGAGGTGATAACGATCTCCAGGCCGGGGTTTTCATACAAGTCTGCGATGAGAGGGGTGCCCAGTTCCCCGACTTCGCCCTGGAACCGCCAAAGTAGTTTGCCGTCATAAGCGAGGCAGGAGACATTACCGCCCCGGTCGGCGACAACAACCTCCGATTTGCCGTCTCCGTCAAGATCCGCCGCGGCAGGATTTCCCCATCCGGTGATCCCGCTGGGGAGTTTGACCTTCCACAGGATTCCGCCTTTCGGTGATGCGCATACAAGATTGCCGACACAATCCACCGCGATGATTTCCTGGCTGCCGTTACTGTCGAGGTCGCAGACCGCCGGACCTGCTGTAACCGGCGGTTGGAGCGGAAGTTCCCATGCGGTTGTGCCGTCGGGATTGATAAAAACCAGCCCGATATTCGTTCGCGCCACCGCGATGCCGATCACCTTGCCGGTAGCAGGATCGTATACGAGATTGGGAGCGGAATATCCCTCATCCGCTGTCAATTTCCACAAACTCTTCAACTGTGCCTCCGCCGAAAAGACACCGCACGGAAGGAGCAGAAGAATGAGACCAAGAATCACGATTCGTTTGTGAACAAAATGAGAATCGGACATGCTGAAGACCTCGCTAATGATGGATTGCAGCAAGGCTAGCATATTTCAGACTGTTTCGTCAGTCAGAGTCGGGGTGGTCTTTCGAAGGCGGTTTTGCAGGGCGGGTTCCATCCAGGATTTCGTGGAGATACAGGTAGCGCATGAAAACAGAAAACATGGAAAACATCGCGATCATGAATCCCTGTTTGCCGTCGAGAAATCCGCGCTTGAGGATGTAAGCGCGAAAGAAACGCCAGAGCGGTCGCAGGGAAAGGTTGAAGAAAGTCGGGCGATCCCCGCGTTCGTGTGCGTTATAGGCCGACCACAGCGCGTAACGATGAAACCGTTCCATCCATACATCCAGATTCTCAAAGGTGTAATGCAGCAGAGGATGTTTGAAATGGCCAACAGGACCATCCACAATGACTCTCGAATGGATCTGGCGAATCTCAAGCCGACTTTTGTTCTTGAGAAATAAACGGATGGGGCAATCGTTCTGCCAGCTGGAATACCGGATCCATCTTCCGAAAAATTGGCTTTGGCGGCGGATGGTATATCCGGCAAATCGGGGTTGTTTCATTTCCTCCAGGATTTCATCGCGGAGCTGTGGAGGGCAGATTTCATCGCTGTCCCAGATGAGGACCCATGGATGTTGAGTATGGCCGATAGCCCAATCATTCTGAGCGTAGTTGCTCTCATAAGGATGCTGTAAAACCCGACAGCCAAGTTCCCGGCAGATTTCAACCGTCCGATCCGTGCTGAATGAATCCACAACCAGAACTTCATCCGCCCAGGAGATATTTTCGATACAGGCGCGGATTTTGCCCTCGTTGTTCCAGGTGGTCACAATGACAGAGATGGGATTGTGTTCAGGTTGCATAAGCAGGTTGCCCTCTGCCCCTCCCGATGAGGACTGCTATCCGATGAAGGCTATTCTCAAAATCGGTTACAGCAACGATTCCATTTCGTCCAGGCTTTTCGCTTTGCGCAAGGTATCTTTGATTTCCTCCAATCTTTCAATGGATTCGATCCGGTCCACACGCGGAGTCAGGGACAGCCCCGCATCTCCGAACTTCAGCTCCAGCGCCAGCCGAATCCCCTCGCGAAGCCCTTCCACACGGCCAAGTTCTAACCCCTTCTCCATTCCTTTCTCCATTCCTTTCTCCATTCCCTTCTCCATTCCTTCGTTTCGAATTCGTTCAAATATCGTCGGCATGAGTGTATCTCCTGTTTCGGGTAATGCTTTTCTTACGCCCTCACGCATCTGTTCTTCATTGATCTTCTCTGTCGCGTACCCCACATATTCTAATACGGTTTGCAGGAAATCCATAATATCCTGTTCTTTCGCCAGTTCCGCAAACAGACTCCCGATCCGCACAAACCGCTCCCCGAAATCCTCCTCATAAATATGCTTCATCAACAGCAAGATAATCCGCGACAGGACCCGCCCCCGAATCTCCTCTTCACTATACCGCGACAAATCGTACAGGCAAAACTCGAAGGATGGAATGAACTTTGAAAATCCTTCTACCCTTGGGAACAGTGCGGCAAAATTCGTTTTCCCATACCACCGTTTCTTGCCGTGATAGAACACAATCGGAACGATCGGCGGAAAGCGACGGAACCCCTTTTCCTGGCGTGACCGTTCCCAGATTCGGACCATGTATCGCAGCAGATCGAACACCACATAAGGTTCCGGATGGCTCTTGTGTTCAAAAAGAATATAAACAAAAGCCTCCTCTCCCGTTCGGAGTTTTGCTTTGTAAACCAGGTCCGAGACATATTTCCGCAGCTCGGCATTCACAAACGACTCACCCGTAGATTCCAGACTCCCTGGCATCAGGTAGGTAGCAATCTCCGGAAGGTTGTTGAAAAGGATGTCCTCGACCGTCTCCCGGTCGGAGAACACTTTCCTGAAAAAACTGTCGTGCGGCTGGATTGGCTCGGTCATCGTGCCGAATAAGATACAACATCCCCGAACAGGGTATAGGAAGTTGTCTGCGTGATCCGAACACAGAGAATGTCGCCCGGCTGGGCATCGGGAGAGACTCCCGACACCTTGACAGTCTTGCCCTGGCGCGACCGGCCGTCCCAGCCGGAATGCCTTCGCTTGTCGGCGGAAGGCTGGTCGAGCATCACTTCCAGCGTTTCTCCGAGTAAAAGTTGATTGATTTCCCGGCTGGTTTGATGTTGGAGTTCGATCACCCGGGCCAGTCGGCGAGCCTTAGTTTCCTCGTCAAGATGCTCCGACAACGTGGCGGCATAAGTGCCGGGTCGGATCGAGTATTTGAACATGAACGCGCTGTCCCAGCGGACTCGCCGCATAAGATCCACAGTCTCCTCAAAATCGCTCTCGGTCTCTCCGGGGAAACCGACGATCAGGTCCGTGGAAATCGCCGGTTGATACGCTGTGGAAACCCCGCTAAAAATCTCCCGAAACCGGTCGATGATTCGCAGGTAATCCTCTCGCGTATGGTTCCGACGCATGGCTGAGAGGATTCGGTTGGAGCCGCTCTGGACCGGCAGATGAAATTGTTCACAGACTTTCTCTAAATCGCGTAACGCAAACAGCAACCTCTCATTCGTATCCGCCGGATGAGAGGTGGTAAACCGGATTCGCCGAAGCCCCTCGATAGCATTCACTTTCTCCAGCAGATCCACGAAACCCATATCATCGTATCGGTAGGAATTCACGGTTTGCCCCAATAGAGTCACCTCCCGATAACCGCGATCCACAAGTCGACAGATTTCATCCAGCACATGCTGTGGAGATCGGGACCGTTCCGGGCCACGTGTGTCCGGTACAACACAATAGGAACATCGTCGGTTACAACCCTTCATAATCGTGACAAAACACGGATAGGAAACCGGGCCGTCAGTTGGGACAAAATCTTCCCGGTCCTCGATATCCAGCATGGAGAGTTCGATAATCGGCCGCTCGTGATTCTCCAAGCGGGCCAGCAAGTGAGGGAGCCTGCTCAATGCCGCCGGACCGAGAACCAGGTCAATATAGTCTCTCTCCTTCAGCAGATTCTCGCCGTGCTTCTGAGCCATGCAACCACAAACCGCGATGTACCGGATGACGCCCCGGCTCTTGAGTGTTTTCAGATGCCCCAATTGCCCCAGGACACGGGTCTCGGCCCCACGTCGCACGGAGCATGTATTGATCAAAGCAATATCCGCTTCCTGCACCGCCGGAACTGTCTCATGCCCATAAGCACGCAGAATCCCTGCTATCGACTCGGAGTCGTATACATTCATCTGACAACCGAAGGTTTGAAGGTGAAATTTCATGATGCGCAGGTAATATCGGCATTCCGGCAGTATGCCGTGATTAAACTCATTATTCCGATTTGGATTTCAGTTTGCCGGATTTCTTCAAAGAGTTGATGATTCGTTCGTCATTCCTCAGGTCCTTTCCCGAAAAGAACTGAGGAGCAGGGTATCCCGTCTCAAAATAGATCGTATTTATCTTGCGATTTTCGCGGAAAATAGGATTGGTCCAAATGACAATGCCGGAATATTCATTCGAAGACAAAGATGTCCAAAACGCCCCGGGATAAATCGGTTGCCCATCTACACAGACCACAAAAGGCATCCCGGACACCGGCGGTCGCAATTCCTTAAAGCGGTGGAATGCCTCTTCGGTCAATTCCATTGCATACTCTTCAGGATCGTAAGAGACGATGTCTTTCTCAGAGAGAAAGGGCGATGGATTGAGCGACAATTTCCGAAGATCCGCTTTCTGCAGATCGCTTGCTGATACATCGCCTGCAGGGAAATAGATGGCAAATCCTTCGTGTCCGGATTCATCGCAACTAAGGCAAAAGCATCCCGCCAGGACAATTCCTATGACCGCGACAAATGGTTTCATGTCCGTAACGAGGCCACTTTGCGCCGGATCAGTTCGAGTTCCTCTTCCGCCTGGGCCAGAACGGTTCGTTCCTTTTCGACAACCTGTGCGGGGGCCTTGCCGACAAACTGCTCGTTGCTCAATTTCGCCCGACGACGCTCGGTGTCCTGCTCCAGCCGGATCAATTGTTTCTCCAACCGTGCGTATTCTTTTTCCCACACCTCTTCCGGCCAGAGAACGCGAATCTCGATTCCATCCACTAGGCCGGATGAGGAAGCCGGTTTCTCCTCCCATTTATTCAGAACGCGCAGGTCCTCATTCAGGTTGCACAGGGGACGCATATCCGCCCAATATCGACGCAGGAATCCGTCCTGCTGTCCGTCCCGAATCAGGAATTCCACATTGGTTTGTACGGATGGCGCAATCCCCAATTCGCCCCGGATATTTCGAATCGTATAGAGAATCTTACGAAATCGGTCGGCATCCCGTTCCAAATCTTTCTCGACCAGTGAAAAATCCGGTTTTGGATAGGCGGCAACCATGATACTGGGGATATCGGACTGTTCCGTGCAACCGATCTTCCGAAGCATCTGCCAGATTTCTTCCGTGAGGAACGGCATGAACGGGTGCATGAGCCGCAGTGTGCTTTCCAGGACGAATAACGCGGTTTGCTGGGCCGCTGCTCTTTCCGTCGGATCTTCTCCGTACAGGCGACGCTTAATCAATTCGAGATACCAATCGCAGTACTCATGCCAAACGAATTGATACACCGCCTCCGCGGCCTCGTTGAATTTGTATTCGCGCATCCCTTTGACCGTCGCATCAATGGCGTGCTGCAAACGCGAACGAATCCATCGATCCGGCCAGGACAGGTTGAATTGCGCCTCTCGAAATGCTTTCCCGTCAAAGTGATTCTCATCGACCGTGGCAAGAATCAGCCGTGCCGCATTCCAGATTTTGTTGGTGAAATTGCGATAGCCCTCAATGCGTTCTTCCGCCAGGTTGATGTTCCTTCCCTGCGCGGCCATGATGGAAAGCGTAAACCGCATGGCATCGACACCGTACTTGTCGATCACATCAATTGGGTCGATGGCATTGCCCAGAGACTTGGACATCTTGCGGCCCTGCGCATCCCGCACGAGCGCCGTGATGTAGACTTCACGGAACGGGACATCGCCCATGATATGAAGGCCCATCATCATCATGCGGGCCACCCAGAAATAGATAATGTCGTGCGCCGTCACCAGCACACTGGTGGGATAGAACGCTTCGAGTTCCGGTGTCTGTTCGGGCCATCCCATTGTGGAAAACGGCCAGAGGGCCGAGGAAAACCAGGTATCCAACACATCGGGGTCTTGCTGGATGTTTGTGCTTCCGCAATGCGCGCATTTGTCCGGGTCTTTCACGGTAACGGTCTCTTTGCCGCAATCGCCGCAGTTCCAGACCGGAATACGGTGCCCCCACCAGATCTGACGGGAAATACACCAGTCCCGCACATTCTCCACCCAACCGAAAAAGGTGTTTTCCCACATTTTCGGGATAAACACCGTGCGCCCGTCACGGACCGCCCGGATCGGCTCCTCCATGAGCGGCTTCATTTTCACGAACCATTGAAGCGAGAGAAACGGCTCGATCAGCGTCTCACAGCGATAACACACGCCTACGCGATGACTCAGGTTTTCGACCTTCTCAATCAGTCCCTGCGCCTTGAGATCCTCCAGGACTTTCCGACGGGCCTCCATTCGATCCAGCCCGGCGTATGGCCCCCCGTTCTCATTGATCGTCGCATCACTGTTGAAGATATTGATAATCTGCAAGTTATGACGTTTGCCGATCTCAAAGTCGTTGATATCGTGCGCCGGGGTAACTTTGAGCGCACCCGTGCCGAACGCACGATCCACATAAGAGTCTGCAATCACAGGGATCTTTCGGTTGAGAAGCGGAAGAATCACTTCCCGCCCGGCAATGTCTTTGTATCGCTCGTCTTCCGGGTGAACCGCAACCGCCGTATCGCCCAGCATGGTCTCAGGCCGGGTGGTAGCGATGATAAGAGCGCCCGACGCATCGGCATAAGGATATCGGATGTAATAGAACGCTCCCTGTTCGTCGATATATTCCACCTCGTCATCGGAGATGGCGGTGTGACACCGGGGACACCAGTTCACCAGGTATGTGTCCCGGTAAATGTAGCCTTCGTGATAAAGACGGACAAACACCTCGCGCACCGCTGCCGAAAGGCCCTCATCCATGGTGAATCGCTCCCGCGCCCAGTCGCAGGAGCAGCCCATGTATCGCAGCTGACGAATAATCGTGCCGCCATATTCCTCTTTCCATTGCCAAATCCGCTCAATCATTTTCTCCCGGCCAAGGTCATGGCGCGTGATTCCCTCCGCCTGAAGAGCCTTTTCGACCACATTCTGTGTGGCGATTCCCGCGTGATCCGTGCCCGGCATCCAGAGCACCGTGTCCCCTTCCATCCTGCGCCATCGGCAGAGGACATCCTGAAGCGTATTGTTCAGCGCGTGGCCGATATGCAGCCGCCCGGTGATATTCGGTGGGGGAATGACAATGCTGTAACAAGGTTTCCCTTCATCCAAACGGGCATGAAACAGGTCATGTTTTTCCCAGAACGCATACCACTGCTCGCGGGAGGCGGCAGGATCATATCGTGTCGGCAGTTCCATGATTCCCTCGTGTCCTCAGTGGCTCCGTTAACGGTTGCCCAGAACCTTAATGGTCCCCTTTTCCTGAAAAAGACGAATGGCGTGTTCGATTTGTTCCTCACTGCCCTGGAGGTCAAGAACAAACTCGGCGCAGTGCTGGTCAACTTTGGCTGATGTGATCGCGGGAGTCACCCCCGACATCCTGGAAATGTTGAAAATAACCGGTTCCTGAACCAGGTCCTGGGGAAAAGCCACATGCACCGTTTTGACAGCCATTGTCCGATATCCTCGTTCTCGCATCGATAAAGTGGGAACTTCATAGGATATCGATCTCCACCGTTCCGGTCAACCCAAATTGGCGTTTCTGCTTCTGTACGGGGAGGAGGTTGGCCTATCGGGAGCGGTGTCGGGCGGGAAGCGTGATTGTTTCACGATTGAGCGGAATGCGGGGTCGCCATTGCTCTCTGGAGGATTTCGATGATCGCGGCGATAACGTTCTTGAATGCCTCCTCCTTGAGCCTGCCGACTTCGGTCTCCATCAAAGAACTGTTGGCTGTGAAACCCGGATTTCTCACGGGTAGCCATTTTTAAAGGTCACCTTTTATGGCATAAATAGAGTTGTGATAAGAACTTATTTGTATGCCAAGAAGGTGACCTTATGAAAACAGAGTGTACAGGAACGTTGTTTGATTTTCAACCGTTGGAGAAACGGGAAGTGGTGGCCTCGTTTGACGGG
>JAKPRU010000734.1 GCA_029557025.1 Candidatus Omnitrophota bacterium
GACGATGACTCGATGCGATCCCAGGATGCGGTTGACGAGCGTAGACTTTCCCACGTTGGGGCGCCCGACGATGGCGATCCTGATCTCGTCGACTTCGGGTTCTTGGCCGGATTCTGCGTCCGCGGCGGGAATGTCCGCGGCGACGTCGGAAAGGAGTTCAGACACGCCGAGGCCGTGAGCGGAACTGACGGAGTATATCCGGTCGAATCCCAGTTCGTAGAATTCCGAGATGTTGCCGAACTGTTCCGGGCCGTCCACTTTGTTCACCACGTGGAACACGGGCTTCGAAGAACGGCGCAGCAGATCCGCCAGAACCATGTCTTCCGGGTGCAGCCCGACCTTTGCATCGGTCACAAAGAGCAGCAGGTCGGCCTCGTCCAGGGCCAGAAGTATCTGCTCCCTCGTCTTCTCCTCGATAAACGAACTGTCTGTGCTGATGAACCCGCCCGTATCGACCAGGACGAAAGGCCTGCCCTCCCAGTTGATCCGGGCATAGTTCCTGTCGCGGGTGACTCCAGGCAGATCGTCCACCAGTGCCCGGTTTCTCCTGCCGATCCTGTTGAAAAGAGTTGATTTGCCCACGTTGGGTCTGCCGACAATGGCAACGACTTTCATTGAATGATCATTCCCTTACCGGACCGCACCGGTTTTGCTGTGAATTTCCGGAACACATTCAAGGTTATGCGCTCCGTTCCAAATGGTCAAGATACAAGAATCCCCACTCTGCGGCCGACTGTTCCGGCTCTATCCCCGCAGGGCCATGAGAAAGCGCTGCATGGACTTGTTCGAACACAGAAGGACCAGCACGTCTTCCTGGCGAATCACATAGTCGGCCTTGGGAATAAAGGTCAAACGGTTGTCCCTGGAATCGCGGATGGCAATGACCTGGATGTTGAACCGGTTGATCAGGTCCAGTTCCCGGAGATTCTTCCCCTGGAGGCTTTCGATATGGTCCAGTTCAAAAATTCCGTAATCCTTGATGGAAGGAAGATACTGGAGCATATTGGGATTTTCGATCCGTCCGGCAAGGCTCAAGGCCAGGTCCTTTTCAGGAAAAAGAATCTCATCGGCTCCGATGCGTTCGAGTATCTGCCCGTGTTCCTCGCTGAGCGCCTTGGCATAGACCCGTTTTACGCCGAGTTCCTTGAGGTGGAAGGTGGTCAGGATGCTTGCCAGCATGTTGGTGCCGATGGTGACCACCGCGAGGTTCGCCTGGGCGATGCCGAGGGTATGAAGGGTCTACTTTTCGGTCGAATCCGCGATGATGGCCTGGCTGATTTCACTCCTCACACGCTGCACAAGCTCCTGCTGGATGTCGAGGCCAATCACGTCGAAGCCTCTTCTGTAGAGTTCCTTTCCAAGATAGTAACCGAAATTGCCGAGCCCTATCACGGCGATTTGACGCATTGGCTTACCTCATCCGATCATGATACGTTCTTCCGCATAAAGAAATTTCCCCTTCCCGCGGGGAGGCTGTATGGCCATGGCGATCACCAGCGGGCCGAGCCTCCCGGTGAACATCAGGATGACCAGCATGAATTTCCCCCACGGCGACAGCTGCGACGTAACCCC
>JAKPRU010000757.1 GCA_029557025.1 Candidatus Omnitrophota bacterium
CGCCCGCGGAGCGGGCCGGCATTCTTGAAGGCGACCGGATCATCGAGATCGACGACCAGGGAACCAAGGGAATTTCGCTCCAGGAAGCGGTCAAGAAGCTCAAAGGTCCCAAAGGGACCAAGGTGAAACTGCGGATTGCGCGTCGGTCGGAAACGCAGCTGCTCACGTTTGAAGTGGAGCGCGATGTCATCAATCCCTCCGCGATCATCAATCCGAAAATGCTGGATAACGAAGTCGGCTATATGCGTCTGCAGGATTTCAGCAAGGATGCGGCGCGTGAACTGGAGAAATACATCCGGGAGCTGGAAGGGAAAGGGATGCGGGCGCTGGTCCTCGACCTGAGAGACAACTACGGCGGGCTGCTGGATGTCGCGGTGGATGCGTGCGATCTGTTTATCGAACGCGGGAAAGTCATTGTGACTTATCGGGGACGTGGGGATCAGGTCAAGGAGTACAACGCAAAACGGGACCCGGTGGGACATATCCTTCTCGCCGTCCTGGTAAACGAGTTTTCCGCAAGCGCATCGGAAATTGTGGCGGGTTGTATGCAAGACTATAAACGTGCCGTCATTGTCGGCTCGGCGGGTTCCATGCGGGATGGGAAACCGGACCCGCGCACGTTCGGCAAAGGCTCCGTGCAGACGCTGATTCCGCTTTCCACAAAAGGCGGCCGGGGAGCCATGCTTAAACTGACTACCGCCAAGTATTACACGCCCAAGGGCCGATCCATCTCGGACCTGGAAGGGCTGACCCCCGATATCCTGGCGAATGTCACACCGGATGAGCATTATTCGATTCGCTTGAACCGCAAATACGGAGTCTTGCCGCCCAACGTGATGAAATCCGCCGGAATTCTGGAACCGGAAGCCAACAATCCGGCTCTACAGGAATCGACCGAGTCTCAGCCGAATCCGGAGGAACAGCAGAAGGAACTCACTCCAGGTGATATCTTCAAAGAAGGCGCACAGGACAACCAGCAGGAGGAACCCAAAGAAGAGGTTTACGATACGGA
>JAKPRU010000760.1 GCA_029557025.1 Candidatus Omnitrophota bacterium
CCCGTATCGCCGCTGATGTCTAAGCCGCGCATCCAGGACGCGCCTGAGTATGTGATCCGCCCTGGCATGGATACCGACGCGGAGAAGCGTTTCCTGGGTTCAGCGCTTTTCAATAAGGCGGTAAGCGCGTTTGATCGTCTGATCGTCGAGCGATGTTACACGTTGGCAGACCTGCTGGAGATCGTCGAGACGTGGCGCAGACATGGAATGAGAGAAAAGAAAATCTGGCTGCAAATGCTACTGCTATACAACCGCAAGAAAAGCATGAGATTCATGCCACGACTTGATTTTGATCCAAGGGCGGAACTTCTGAAATATTACGATGACAAGGCCGTACACAGAATTTTTTATGAGCATGAGAGGAACAAAAGACTATGGGAAAAACGTTCGGCGCGAAGACGCAAGGAACGATTAGCGCGGATCAGTACCGGCGGCGTTACACACGGCGCAACAAGTATCACGCCGTCAAGACCGAGTACGGCGGCGTAACGTATGACTCCCGCTTGGAGGCGCGGTTTGCGGCGCTGCTCGATCAGTACCAGCGGGCCGGGATGATCCGCAGTTGGACAAGACAAATTCCGTTCCGCATGCCAGACGGTTCGATTCACCGGGTGGATTTCATGGTGTTTTACGGTGATGGCAGGTTTGCAATGGTCGAGGTTAAGGGGCGCGATCTGGCGACAGGAAGGCTGAAACGCGCCGTGGTGGAGGAAAAGTATGGAGTCGGGATAGAGGTAGTGCATAAACCTACGGCCTGGATGCCGAGGAAATAAGAGAGAGGAGCGGACGGGAAGGGATCGGAATGGAAGGGACTGGATAGGACGGGAATGGACAGGACGGGAGTGGAGCGGTTCCAATTCAACAAGGGTTGTTAAAGAAAGGAGTGGAGCGGAGCGGACTGGACTGGACTGGAAATGATCGGATGGGAAGTGATGGGAATGGATGGGATCGGAAGGGAAAGGTTGCATTGCAACCATAAACAAAATAAGTAAGGAGAACTAACAATGTACCAGAAACTAAATTTCACCATCGAAGGCGTAACACCAACGATCATGCACAACGGGCGGGGAGCGAGCGTGCTAAACCCCATCGTCAAGGAAATCAAAAAGGTTTCCTCAAAGCGCAACAAGACGGACGAGGACCACGCTCTCATGGCTCAACTGGAATGGCTATGCGGACTGTACACCACCGAGGATTTTGATTTCGAGGTAAATCACGGAATCAAAGTTGCGGGCGGCGGTCTTCCGTGTTGGCCGGGGGAAAACATCAAAGCCGGGCTGATCGAGGCGGCAAAAGTAAACAAACTCGGAAAGATGTTCAAGGCGGCAATCCTAGTAATCGGCAGTTATCCGGTAATCTACGATGGGCCGAAAACCATCGCCGGGCTGTTCAACGACAAGCGGTTCTGGGATCAGCGGTTAGCCGTCGTGAAACGCGCCCGTATCATGCGGACAAGGCCGATATTCCACAAATGGACGCTGAATTTCGATGTGCAATACCTGCCGTCGCTCGTAAACAAGGAGCAGATTGTTGAGGCAGTGGAAATCATGGGTATCCGCGTAGGTCTGAGCGAAAATCGTCCCGAGTACGGACGCTTCAATGTAACCAAAGTTGAGTAAAGGACGGGACGGGACGGGATAGGAGTGGATCGGAGGGGACAGGACTGGAGCGAAACGGAATGGATAGGAAGGGATTGGTTTAACCAACGACGAAAGGAGAACGAAACAGTGTCAGACGAAAAATACTATCGGTATCCAGTGGATTACGAAAATCTCAAGAAGGGCGACAAGTTCGGGCAAGAGTTCCTTGAACGCCTATTTCATCACAAGGCCAAAACGCCGGACTACAACTATTGCTCCCTGCAACTTCGTTCGCAAATCATGACGGAAATGAGCAAGCGCGGCAACCCGGTTACGGTGGCGATCAGGGGCATGGAACTCCACGTCCTCACCGACGAGGAAGCCGTCGAGTACAACAACAAGGAATTCCATTTCGGAATTGGCCGGATGGTTCGGGCGCACAAGCGCACCGCCGATGTGGACATCACGCAATTGCAGGACGAGAGCCGACAGCGTTGGGAACGTAACATGCTGCACCAGGGCATCATCGTGCAATCGTATCGAAACGCTAAAAAAGTCATCCGCATGGAGGCGAAGAAGAGCCTGCCCGCTGCGGTGGAAAGTTGATAATGGACAGTAGAGGACTGGAACGGACGGGAGAGGAAAGGAACGGAAAGGACGGGACGGGATGGGATTGGAAAGGAAAGGATAGGTTATGACGCAGGTTGAAATTCTCGGATACACGAAACGCCGCGTATTGCAGCGGCATAAGGTCAGCAAGGGCAACTGCCAGCGTTGCGGGCTGCCTGTCAAGGAGCGATACCGCCTGGCGACGAAAGACTTATGCAAGCGATGCGTCGAGCAGGCGTTCGAGCGCAAGATGGCAAAGTAAAAACGAGATCCCAGGGCCGGAGCACATCCTAAATGATAATTTCCTCAAATATTATACCTTTGGAAATGTCGTCGGATGCTGTCGGTTGTGGGGACCGCCCGGCCCTGGGACTTAAATCGGTGAGAGCCATGATCGACATCAAATCAATACCAACGCCATGCGTCGTTCTATCCGACAACCTGTATGGTTGGTTTGCCAGACAAATTCGGAAGCATGAACCCGGCCAATACAGCCATGCGATGTGGTTCACGAGCCAAAGGCAATTCGTCAGCCAGGATTGGCAGATTCACGCCGTCGATCCGGCGGTGTATTTCAAAGGTGAGCATCGGTTGAAATTCTTGTGCAACCCCGATCTGGAGAATCACCGTTACGCGGAGGAGATCGAGGCGGTCCTGGCGAGGCAGGTGGAGCGCGGATCGCGATACGACTGGCTGGGTATTGTCGGTCACCTAGTCGGCGCGCCGAGGATCAACTTTAAAGGCCGGTATTACTGTAGCGAAGCCGTCTGGCAGCCATTTGTC
>JAKPRU010000070.1 GCA_029557025.1 Candidatus Omnitrophota bacterium
GCTGCGACGATGGGGGCACACCGAAGCCGCTGTTGACCTGATGCGCCTGGCCGGCCTTCCCCCCGTGGCTTTGCTGTGTGAGATCATGGATGATGACGGAACCATGGCTCGGATGCCCGCTCTTGAGAGGTTGGCGGAGAGGCACAGTCTCGGAATTGTCACCATTCCCAGTATTATCGAATACCGCCACAAAACCGAAAAACTGGTCAAGAAAGAGCTGGTTACCCATTTGCCGACGGAGTTCGGTGAGTTTGATCTGCACCTGTATTCCTGCGCGGTGGACGACAAAGACTACCTGGCGCTGGTGAAAGGCGATGTGACCCTAGGTGAACCGGTGTTGGTTCGAGTTCATTCCAGGTGTCTGACCGGCGATGTTTTAGGGTCGCTTCGATGCGACTGCCGCGCCCAGATTGCTTATGCGTTGCGCCTGATTGAAAAGGAGGGTCGTGGTGTGCTGCTGTATATGCCGCAAGAAGGGCGCGGGATCGGATTGCGGAATAAACTGCGCGCCTATGTTCTTCAGGATCAGGGACTTGACACGGTGGATGCCAACCTGGAATTGGGATTTAAAGAGGATCAGCGGGACTACGGCATCGGCTCCCAGATTCTGGCAGACTTGGGGATCAAGAAGCTTCGCGTGCTGACCAACAATCCGAAGAAACTGATCGGACTGGAGGGGTACGGTCTGGAGATCGTGGAACGGGTTCCTGTGGAGGTGGGGTGCACGGAACATAACCTCAAATATATCCAGACGAAAAAGAACCGTATGGGCCATTTGTTCAATCAGGAGATCAAACCCGGCGAGCGATCAAGCGGCGCGGAATAAAACGAGGTGAGTGCCATGGCAAAGATATTGGAAGGGCAAGTAGACGGAACAGGGAAACGATTTGGGATTGTTGTATCGCGGTTCAACAGTTTTATTTCAGAGCGGTTGCTTGAGGGTTGCCTGGACTGTTTGCACCGGCATGGCGTGAGTGATGAAGCAATTACCATTGCGCGGGTTCCGGGTGCGTTCGAAATCCCTCTGATTTCAAAGAAGTTAGCGGAGCGAGGCGGTCTGGACGCAGTAATTGCCTTGGGGGCTGTGATCCGTGGGGCAACGCCGCATTTTGAATATGTTGCCGGGGAATCGGCGAAAGGTATCGCGATGGTATCCCTGGAGACGGGACTGCCCGTTATTTATGGGATTGTGACGGCCGATACCATTGAGCAGGCCGTTGAACGCGCCGGAACAAAGGCCGGAAATAAGGGGTGGGACGCCGCTATGGCGGCCATGGAACTGGTCAATTTGATTGGGCAGTTGCGTGTGAGGTGACGGGCGCGGGGAGTGCAAAACGGGCGTGCAGGAAAGCATCTCTGTGCGGACCTTGCCGAGCCTGTATCGAGCAAGTTGCTGAATATATTGGATTTACGATCAGCCGAATCACTGGAGATATTGTGGAATTACCTGGATTTTGGTATAGTCATTTCAGGGAGGAGATTAGTACATGAACGCGCGATATCAAGACTTTCATAGGCGGATTTGTCACATTGAGAATGCGGCGTCCGGGTCAAAGGGCGGGCAAGTGTGTCCGCCCTTTGCCGTTTTAAGGTTGTATGGCGGGGGTGAACTTAGGGAGACAGGATAATCGGCGATGGGGCGTTTGATTCACAGACTTCCGAATCGGGTTGCCGGCGTGAGTTCGAACGGCGGAACGAACCGCCATGGTCAGCGGTCCGACAATCATTGTCCGTCCTGGTTTCGGAACCGCCTTCTGGAGCGTGGGAGGGCAATCGAGCGGCAGGGGCGTCTTTTACAGCGTCGATTTCCTTCGATCTCGCGTCCATCGTATTCCGAACATCCTCATCGAATTGCGTATCCGGGCACGTGGGCCGGGCGGTCCACGAGCCGAATTATTTCTGTCCGCAAGGCTGTTATCAGCCGGGAAAACCTAGCCGTGTTAAACACATTCCGGCGATTTCGCGATGTAGCGGGATCGTACCTGGAGAACCGGGATTTGCAGCTCTGTGAATTGGCGTTGGGATTTGCCCATGAAGCGCATGAAGGGTCTTTCCGAAAAAGCGGCGAGCCGTACATTCTCCACCCTGTGGCGGTGGCGACAACGCTCGCAGAGAACCGGATGGACCCGGAGACCGTGGCCGCCGGGCTTCTGCATGATGTTCTGGAAGACACGAAATACAGTGCGGAGGACCTGACAGCTTTGTTTGGGGAGACAATCACAATGCTGGTGGAAGGGGTGACCAAGGTGGATGAGGTGCGGAACATCTGCCGTGCGGAAAAGGAAACGGAATACCTGCGGCACATGCTGGTAACAACGGCAAAAGATTTGCGTGTTATTATTATCAAGCTATGCGACCGTCTGCACAATATGCAGACTTTGCAATATCTCCCCCCCGCGGACCGGACTCGAATTGCGCAGGATACAATGGACATTTTCGCGCCGCTGGCGCATCGGCTGGGACTGGGGCGGATCAAGTGGCAGTTAGAGGACCTTGCGTTTCAGTATCTGGAACCGCTTCAGTATTCGCGGTTGAAAGAATTGGTTTCCCAGAAGCGGGCGGACCGGGAAGCTTATGTGGAAGCGGTTCGTCGCGAGCTGGCGGGGATACTGGAGGACCGGAAGATTGAAGCGAAAGTGGAGGGGCGAGCGAAACATTTTTTCAGTATTTATGAAAAAATGAAACGTGATCTTACGGGTTTGGAGGGAATATATGATTTGTATGCGCTTCGGGTGATTTGTCGGACCGTAGAGGATTGTTATCACATCCTGGGGATTGTACACACCCGTTGGCCGCAGGTTGAAGGTCGATTCAAAGACTATATTTCGCGACCGAAAGAGAACAACTATCGGTCGCTTCACACGACGGTAATCGGGCCGAAGGGCCGGATGGTGGAGATCCAGATTCGGACGGAATCGATGCACCTTGTGGCGGAGTGGGGGGTGGCCGCTCATTGGCATTACAAAGAAAAAGGACCGCAACGTCGGCTTGGACGAGCGGCGAAATGGATCGTTAATTTATCCAGGGATGTCAGCCCGGATGAGGACCCCGAACAATTCCTGAAGAGTTTTCAGGAGCAGCTTTCTACAAAGGAAGTGCTGGTTCTGACTCCGAAAGGGAACATTCGTCGTCTGCCGAAAGGGGCAACCCCGATCGATTTTGCATATAAAATCCACACCGATCTCGGCAACCGCTGTGCCGGCGCAAAAGTGAACGGGGTTATGGCCAAGCTGGATCAGGAGCTGAAGACGGGCGATTACGTTGAGATTATCACGAAGGCCGACGCGCGTCCGTCTCCCAAGTGGCTCAAAATAGCCAAAACCCAGCAGGCCAAAAGCAAGATCATGCGGTACCTGGCCAAATATGACCGAGACGAATGGATCACTCAGGGGCGGCATATTCTCGACCCGGAGTTGAGGCATCTCGGACTGAATCCGAATGAGTTTTACAAATCCGACCGTTGTAAGGCGATTGTTAAGGATCTTCAGCGCAAAAATGTAGATGACCTTCTGGTGAATATCGGGCTGGGACGGACCGATCTGAAACGGGTTGTGGCCCGTTTGATTCCGACCGCCTCCAAGACCGAGAAAACGGTTACGCTTCCCACCCAGACCGGAGCCGGAATTCGAATTGGAGAAATCGACAATCTGGTTTATCGAAGAGCGGGCTGCTGTTCACCTGTGCCGGGCGACGAGATTCTCGGATTTGTAAC
>JAKPRU010000784.1 GCA_029557025.1 Candidatus Omnitrophota bacterium
AAGGTCCCCACCCCCTTCTGCGCGAACGCTAACCGAGTACGGTAGTCCGCTGACCAGCGCCAGGTCCCCGATTTGAACCTTCCGATCCGAGATCGTCATCGCACCACCGGATTGAGCAAAATCCGGGTCCGGCACAAGATCGCGAACTTCGTACCGTCCCGCTACCAACCGCCCGCCGAGAACCGGTGCAACAAAGAAAACCGTCGAAAGAAGAATCAGGAATAATTTCGTAAGATGTCTGTTCATCGCATCCACCCAGTCTGTCCAAGATCAAAGAGGCGACTCGGCCAGGGCAACCGTTCAGGCTGATATTTCCCATTACACGAAAGACAAACCAGGTTGCCGTCGCCGGTTGCGAGAAGAATCTCGACCGTGCCATCCTGGTCGGTATCGGCGAGTGTCGGCGGGACCTGTAACCGACGTTGTGTCCGATAGTCCCATTCGGTTTGACCGGCGAAATTGAGACAACGGAGAATGCCGTCCATACCGGAACACAGAATCTCCAGATCATCGTCCCCATCCACATCGCCGATGGAGGCGCTGCCGGAGGCGGCATGTTCCAGGCGAATCGCGCGGATCTCTTCACCCTTCCAGTTGAGGATATACACAAATCCGGCGTCATCGGCAAAAACAATTTCAAGTGAGGAATCTCCGTCCAGGTCACCGAGTGCAATCCCGCACCCTCCGGTGATATTCCCGCCTGCCGTGCGATAGGCCCAGCGAGGTGCGCCGGTCTTTCCTTCCAGGCAAAGCGCCTGCCCATCCGAGGTTAAAAGTAAAATCTCCGGCAATCCGTCCCGGTCCAGGTCGGCGGCTATCGGGCTGCTTGCCGCTTGGGCGCCTATACGCTGCCAAAGCACCTCGCCCGTGCCGGAAAGGCAATGCCAGCGGTGGTCGCACAAAGCAACCACCTCCAGCCCTTTCTCTCCATTCAGGTCTGCCACAAGGAGCGGCTTGCTGACTCCATTCCCCAGCGGACGGGTCCACAGCGAATGCCCCCGGCCATCGAAAGCCAGAACATCCCCCTTCTCTGTGCCGGTGACAATGCTCAATACACCCGATCCGTCCAGGTCGGCAATGGCCACCCCGGACCAGACAATCCCGCTCTCCAGGCGATTCTTCCATTCCACTTTTCCATCCGCGCCAAGGCAGGTGATCGACTGGTCCCCGCTACCGATCAGGATTTCCATTTCCTTGTCCTGATCCACATCGCCCGCGGCGGGCACGGCGGTCAAACGTTTGTCGAAATGGTTGAATGTCCAGATCGTTTCGCCCTGCGGATTGATCAGCTTGACCATCCGGTCATCTCCGCTCATGGTCAGAATCTCAAGACCGGGCGTATAGGCAAAATCCGCCACCAAGGGATGAGCATAGTATTGTCCCACACCATGGTTGATCCATTTCACTTGCGGGACCCTTTCCTCACCGGCAGCATCCATAGAAAGGAACATCGCCGATAAAAAGAGCGCGCAACCCGTGAGCGAGAATCTTTTCACCATGTTTTCTCCTGAGAGAGTCGAATAACTGGCTTGTACTCTATTGGAAGGCCCTTCCGGTATGAAGTGGAAGGTAAGTTTGACTTGGCAGACTTGACCGGATTGGATAAGCATCCGATATGGCACAAAAGAAATCTTACCTCACAAATGATCCTGTCCCCGCAAAACGTCCCTGCATCCGTAGAGCCTTGTTGAACTGGTTCCGAACAAATGCCCGCGATCTTCCATGGCGTCGGTCACACGACATTTATGCGATCTGGGTTTCGGAAATCATGCTGCAACAAACCCGCGCGGAAACAGTGGTTCCCTATTTCGAGCGGTTCATGCAACGGTTCCCTACAGTGGAATCTCTGGCATTGGCGCGGGAGGATGAACTGCTGCGAGTCTGGCAGGGGCTGGGATATTACACCCGCGCGCGGAATCTTCAACGTGCCGCGAAAATCATTATCAGCGAGAGAAACGGCGCCTTCCCGCAGACGGCGGAGGAATGGTCACAAATGCCGGGTGTTGGGCCATACACAGCGGGGGCAATTGGGAGCATTGCGCTGGGGATTCGTGCGCCGGTGTTGGATGGCAATGTCAAACGGGTTCTGGCTCGCCTGTTCGCTATTCAGGATGCTCTGGAAAATGCCCAAGTCCGAAAACGATTGTGGGAGATTGCGGGGGATCTGGTTCCACCGAAATATCCCGGCGATTTCAACCAGGCCATGATGGAACTCGGCGCACGGATTTGTACGCCCAGGAAACCGCTTTGTCACGAATGCCCGGTTCGACAGGTCTGCGATGCTTTGGAGCAGGGCAACCCCGAGAATTTTCCGATCCGAAAGAGAAAAATAAAAATCCCGCACTATGAGGTTGTTGCGGCAGTGATTCGTAAGAATGGACGGTACTTACTGGGCAAACGTCCTTCAGGCGGAATGCTGGGTGGATTGTGGGAGTTCCCCGGCGGCAAAGTGGAGCACGGGGAGAACCACGAGCAGGCATTGATCCGTGAACTGCGGGAGGAAATGGGAATTGAAATCGAGGTCGGCCCATACCTGGCTGTGGTGAAGCACACTTACTCCCATTACCAAATCACCCTGCACGTGTATGAATGCCGACACCGATCCGGCACACCTAGGCCGGAGTATCATCAGGAGGTCAAATGGATTCTTCGCTCCCGGCTGAAAGATTACCCTCTCCCCGCCGCCGATTTAAAATTCCTGGACCTTCTGTGAAACCTGGAAAGGGGCCGGTTCTTGAGCTTGCCTGTCCTGATCTTGCCGAAGGATCGAAAGGCTGGCCCTTCGACAAGCTCAGGAACCGGCCTTTCGACAAAATCCCGCTCCCCTTCTTCTCTTCAATTCATAATTCCTAATTCCTAATTCTCTCTCCCCCCTACGACCGATACTTGTCATACGCCCGAATCAGCAGCCAGATACCAAACAAAAGCCCAATCAGCGCACCGTATGAAATGGCCGTAGCCAGTGTGATGGAATTCCAGTACCCGCCGGGATGCGTTTCGCGAATGAAGGTCCGATACGCAACCGCGGATTTTGGTCTCGACTATCCCCAACATGAAGGCCGCGAAGGAATGTCACCCTTTTCAGTCCAGTCATGGAACCAAAGGAGCCGTATGTCACTTCCGTTTCCCTATCAAGCGGGGCAGGAGCAGGATAGGATGAATGGTCCGGGACCGTCCCAGAGAACGGCTCGGAAACGGTCAATTTGTTCAAAAAGAGAGGATCGTGACAGATGGAAACAAAGAGACGCGATTTCTTGAAAAGCAGCGCCGGTGTAGTGACTGGAATGGTGGCGCTGGGTGGGTATCAGTCGATGGCGCAGGCGGTCAATCCGGCTGCACGTCCGATCGGGGCCAACGAACGGATTCGTATGGCCTGCATCGGAATCCGGGGCCAGGGAAAAGGACATATTAAGGGATTTGAAGAGCTGGACGACGTGGAAGTTGTCACGCTGTGCGATATCGATGAAAACATCCTTATGGAGCGGGCGAAATCCTTCGAGGAGACTTACAAACGGAAGCCGAAAACCGAGTGGGATATGCGGAAAGTGTTCGAGGATTCCTCCATTGATGCCGTATCGTTCGCAACTCCCAATCACTGGCACGCTCTGGGAACAATCTGGGCCTGCCAGGCCGGAAAAGACGTGTATGTCGAGAAACCGGCTTCCCACAATGTCTGGGAAGGACGCAAGATGGTCGAGGCCTCGCGGAAATACGATCGAATTGTTCAGTATGGCGTGCAATTGCGCAGCTCCCCGGCTGTCCAGGAGGCCGTCCAATTGATGCGGGATGGCGAGATCGGCGAGGTCTATATGGCCCGTGGCCTGTGTTACCGCAATCGACCTACCATCGGGCACAAGGAAGAGGAACCTGTACCTCCCGGAGTGCATTATGACATGTGGCTCGGCCCGGCGCCCCTGCGCCCGTTCACACAAAACCGGTTCCATTACAATTGGCACTATTTCTGGGACTACGGTAACGGCGACTTGGGCAACCAGGGCGTGCATGAAATGGACATGTGCATGTGGGGGCTGGGTGTTACTCTCCCCACGGAGATCTGCACCATGGCGGGCATGTACATCTGGACCGATGATGACAAGGAAATCCCCAATGTCAGTGTTTCCGCGTTCCGGTATCCCAAGGAAAACAAGCAGATTGTCTTTGATGTCCGGCCCTGGATTACCAATGAGGAAGAAGGCACAGGGGTCGGGAACCTCTTCTACGGTTCAGAAGGCATGTTGGTCATTCGCGGATATGATGAATATGAGTTCTTTATGGGGGAAAAGCGGGAACCCGGCAAGAAACGCAACGAGGGCGGCAACCACAAGGCCAACTTCATCAAGGCCGTCCGCAGCCGGAAACGCGAGGATCAGAACGGCGAGATCCTTCAGGGGCACTATTCGGCGGCGCTGTGCCACTTGGGTATGATCGCACACCGGGTCAAACGCCAATTGGTCTTCGATCCTGAAAAGGAACAAATCGTCGGCGATGATGAAGCCAATGCGCTGTTGAAACGCAAGTATCGCGAGCCGTATGTGATTCCGGACCAGGTCTGACCGGACCTCGATTCGTGCGACGAAATCCCTCACCCGAAGATCGGGGGAGGTG
>JAKPRU010000796.1 GCA_029557025.1 Candidatus Omnitrophota bacterium
CTCGGATTTGAGGGGGTTCAGTTCCATGATGACGATGTGGTTCCGGCGGACTGGTCCGCCTCGGAAACCGAGAAGGGGGTCAAGAAAGTCAAACGCATGTTGGATGGCGAGGGTCTGGTGGCGGAGTTTGTCGCCCCTCGATTGTGGGAAGACCCTCGCACCATCGATGGCGCAGTGACCTCCAACAACCCCGCCGACCGGAAATACGCCCTGGAACGCAGCAAGCGAAACATTGACATCGCCAATATGCTCGGTACAAACAAGATCGTTCTCTGGCCTGCGCGGGAAGGAACGTATATCCGTGAATCGAAGGATCCCATCGCTTCGGTTGGCCGCATGGTGGAATACATAAACGCCCTGCTCGAATACGATCCGAATGTTTTAATCCTGGGCGAGATGAAGCCGAATGAACCGATGGACCAGGCTTATTTCCCCACGGTGGGACATTTTATCGGACTGGCTTACAAAACTTGCGATCCGGAGCGAGTCGGCGCACTGATCGAGACAGCGCACTGCATTCTCGCCGGATTGGATCCGTCGGATGAAATGGCCTACGCGCTGTATCACGGCAAGCTCTGGAGTGTGCATCTGAACGACCAGAACGGCCTGAAATTCGATGAGGACAAGACGTTCGGATCGGTGAATCTCCGACGCGCATTCAACCAGGTCGATCTTCTGGATCAAAACGGCTATGGGAAAAACGGCGAATTTGTCGGGCTGGATGTCAAGGCAATGCGGACACAGAAACGCGCCGTTTCCATGCAGCATCTCACCAACAGCCGGGAAATCTTCCTCAAACTGGTTGAGGTATCCCGTCGCGTCGACCGGAATCTTATAGCGGAATTCATCAAAGAACGTGATTACGAAAGTCTGGAATTGTATATCGTAAAAACGTTAATGGGGCTTTCGTAGCACTTTCCAAGAGAAGCATGAGGGGGTTGATTCTGTCGGACTGTTCAACCCCCTCATCCCAATCTTCTCCCAAAGGCCCCCGGCATAAGGGCAATTCCTGAATTGCTCCTATCCGTCATTCCGGCGAAAGCCGGAATCCAGACGGCAGAGCGCGAACATCCACATTCCATGAACAATCTCAAGCCCCGCCTTTCCAGGTTCTCTGTATTGAATAATCCCACTATCTTTTCCCGCGTTTGTCTCCTCCGATCAGCTCCACAGCCCATCCACGAGCGCGGAGGCCGGATCGGATAATCTTCACGGCGGCATCCAGGGTGTGTGAGCCAAGATTGATTACCAGATCGTAGCCCGTCGCATCATTGATATCTCTCTGGAAATAGCGTTTCACATATTGGGCGCGGTCCTGGTCCACTTTTTTAATCTCATCTCGCGCTTGTTTTTCAGACATTCCTTCCGTATCCATCAAATTTCGAACTCGAAGATCTATGGGGGCAACTGTGCGCACCCGATACGCGGAAGTCCCCGACAGGATATAGTTCGCCCCCCGGCCCAGAATCACCACACCGCCCTGAAGCGCTGTCGTTTTGACTACTTCGATCAGTCCCCGAATGTAATCATCATGGTCGGTGATTTGCATGGAAAACATTCCTTCAACCCATAATTCCAAATACGACCGATCCTGCTCGTCCAGAGATTCCACCACGTGCCGACGTAAAGAGGCTTGCTGGCTGAGATAATCAATGATCTGGCGATCAAACAACCCATACTGCAATTCCCGTGACAGCAGTTTCGCCAGTTGTTTACCCCGCGATCCCCGCTCCCGTGAGATGGTCACTACCGGTTTCAGATCGGCAAGGTGTTCCGCTTCAAAGGAGCTTTCTTCCTGCCGATGTTTCTCGAAAGCCGCTCGTTCCGCGTTCCACAGATTGATCTGACGGTTCACGATCTGGTGGATGTTCGGCATCGGCGTTTCCTTTCCGATTCGGCATTGGACCAAATCCTATGAAGTATCTTCATTTTCATTATACCGCGTTTCCTGGCGAGTGCGGTCCGGCGCTTCACCATTTCGGATGAAACCTCGCGGCTTCGCCGGTTTGCGGGCGCCGTTTACCGGCTGGAATATCTCGGTTATGAGGCCACGACGGTGCAGAATGAAATTCGCACAGCCGCTGAGCCGACCGTGAATATCACGCAAGAAGGGTAGACTGCGTAACGAGAGTTCTGGTATATCGTATAAGATTGGCATTCCGCCGTTTCGGTTTGTACTGGGTGTGGGAACCGCCAACGATAATTGAAAGGATTGCGATGACTGCTGAGTCATGCAGGGCGTTTTATTTTCGGCGATTGCATAGCTTGCTGGGAATTGTCCCAATCGGAGCCTTTTTCTGCGAACACGTTCTGACCAACAGTCTCGCGTTCTTTGAGGGACCGGAGAAATTCGACAAGACGGCTCTGTTTCTTCAGGAATTGCCGTTCATTCGCTTCTTGGAGATTTTTCTCATCGGCATACCGATTCTTCTTCATGCCGTCCTGGGGCTGATGGTTTGGTGGAATTCACGGTGCAATCTGCATGAATACGGATATTTGCGCAATTGGCTCCACTTTCTGCAACGATGGACCGGCATTGGGGCACTGGTTTTTATCCTCGTTCATGTGTGGGGAATGCGAATCAGCTGGACCTTTCATTCCGGGATGGAACATGTGGATTTCGCTTATGTCTCACAGGTGTTCAATCGTTCGCTGCTCATTCCGTTTTATGTTGCCGGTGTGGCCTGTGTCTCATTCCATTTTGCGAACGGACTCTGGAATTTCCTGATCACTTGGGGGATTGCGGTGAGCGAGCGTTCCCAGAGAGACCTGCTGGCTCTGTGTGGAATCGTGGGGATCGTGATATTTTGCGGATTCATGTTTTCTCTGGCGGCGTTCGTGGCAGCGTGAGGAAGGAACAAGATGACAGGACATAGATATTTGATTGTGGGCGGGGGACTGGCGGGACTATCGGCGGCGATGCGCCTGGCGGAGCTGGGAGCGGATATGGACCTGTTCTCGGTAGTCCCGGTAAAACGATCCCATTCGGTCTGTGCCCAGGGCGGTATCAATGGCGCGGTAAACGCCAAAGGCGAAGGCGACAGTCCGGATCTTCATTTCTATGACACGGTGAAAGGCGGCGATTTCCTGGCGGATCAGCCGTTTTGCAAGGACATGTGCTACGCCGCGCCGGGAATCATCTACCTGATGGACCGCATGGGTGTCCCGTTCAATCGCACACCGGAAGGCCATCTCGATTTCCGGCGGTTTGGCGGGACCCTCTACAACCGAACAGCCTTTTCCGGCTCAACAACCGGCCAGCAGCTTCTATACGCGCTTGATGAACAGGTCCGTCGGTACGAGGTTGCTGGAAGAGTCAAAAAATACGAGAATTGGGAGTTCCTTTCGGCGATCATCGACTCGAAAGGGATCTGCTGCGGCATCGTGGCGGTCAATCTGGCGACCATGGAGGTCCGTGCGTTCGAAGGAGCCGCCGTGATCCTGGCCACTGGCGGTCCCGGTCTGGTGTTCGGACGAACCACCAATTCCATGATCAATACCGGCTCGGCGGCATCCATGGTCTACCAGCAGGGTGCAAAGTACGCCAATGGGGAGTTTATCCAGATCCATCCCACCGCTATTCCGGGAACAGACAAGCTGCGCCTCATATCGGAATCCGCTCGCGGAGAGGGCGGACGAATCTGGGTCCCGAAAAAGAAAGGCGATTCCCGTCCTCCCGAAACCATCCCCGAAGAGGATCGGTGGTATTTCCTCGAAGAACGTTACCCGCGATATGGAAACCTGGTTCCGCGCGATGTCGCCTCCCGTGAGATTTACGATGTCTGTATCAACCTCGGCCTCGGCCTCGATGGAAAAGCCATGGTGTATCTGGACCTGACCCACAAACCTGCGCAAGAGTTGGACCGCAAATTGGGGGGGATTCTGGAGATATACGAAAAATTCGTCGGCGAAGACCCGCGCAAAACCCCCATGCGCATTTTTCCGGCGGTGCATTATTCCATGGGTGGCCTGTGGGTAGGCTTCGAAAAAACACCGGATGGCCTTCTGGATCGTCGCAGCCCCAGAAACCACATGACCAACATCCCCGGCCTGTATGCAATCGGCGAGGTGGATTGTCAATACCACGGCGCGAATCGCCTGGGAGCCAATTCCCTGCTCTCCTGTATTTTCGCGGGGCTGGTTGTCGCACCGGCGGTTATCCAATTCCACAAGAGCGTCCAGGGCGATTTCAGCGCGGCCGCCGAAAATGAAAGAAAACGCATGGCCGATCGCCTCGAACGGATACGCGAAATGAACGGCAAGGAAAATCCCTATCGCCTCCATGGCGAACTCGGAGAGTGGATGGAGAAAAATGTCACCATCGTGCGTGAAAATCCTCAGCTTCAGGAAACACAAATGAAACTGGACGCTTTACAGGAACGATGGAAAGACTGCTCGGTCCTCGATAATTCCACCTGGAACAACCAGCCGGTGTTGTTCCTGCATCAACTGTGGAATATGCTGGAGTTGGCGAAAATCATCGTGAAAGGCGCGTTGCGGCGGGATGAATGCCGTGGCTCGCATTTCAAAAAACAATTTGAGATCAAACAACCGGATAATGTGGATTCCCCCGAATACCGGGAGTATCTCAAACTCTGGAAAGCAAACCACGACCAGTGGTGCAAAACCACCATTGCCACGTATACACCCAGCGGGCCAGAAATTACATACGAGAAAGTCGATCACAGTCTGATCGAACCGCATCCGCGTCGGTACGATTGATGAGGCACGGATGAATGGAGATTCTTTAACTCTTGAAAGGATACCATGAGCGTGGCGGACAAGATTCGGGTCAAAGTCAGGAGACAGAACAACCCCGGAGCCGAACCGTATTGGGAGGAGTTCGAGCTCGAATCCAGGCCCAATATGAACGTCATTGCTCTTTTGCAGGAAATCCGGCGCAACCCGGTAAATGTCTCCGGGAGACAGGTTGCTCCCGTAGCCTGGGAGTGCAGCTGTCTGGAGGAGGTCTGCGGAGCCTGCACCATGGTCATCAACGGCCGGGTCCGTCAGGCCTGCACCGCATTGATCGATCAAATTGAAACACCGGTTATCCTGCAACCCATGCGGAAGTTTCCAGTTGTCCGGGATCTCGTGGTAGATCGCTCCCGAATGTTCGAAACGCTCAAGAAGGTCCACGCCTGGGTGGAGATTGACGGAACCCACAATCTTGGTCCCGGTCCGAAACGAGCCCCGGAAGAACAGATGGAGGCTTACGAATATGCACGGTGTATGACCTGCGGCTGTTGCCTGGATGCCTGTCCTCAAGTCAACGACAGGAATTCCTTTTATGGTGCGGCAATTCTCGCCCAAGTCCGCCTGTTCAACATCCATCCTACCGGCAGGTATGAAAAAGCCGAGCGACTGCGTGCCATTATGCAGCCCGGTGGGATTCATGAGTGCGGCAATGCACAGAACTGCGTCCGGGTCTGCCCGAAAAAGATCCCCTTAACGACAGTAATCGCCAGGCTGAACGGCGACGTGGTGGTCCAGTCCATTAAGGACTTCCTATACGGAAAATAGTAAGGCATACTGCGCATTCGAATATGTCATCCGGCATCCGAATCGGAGGAACAAAGAATGAATTCTCAGAAAGATCTCGTTCGTACAAGTCAACCGTATTGTGTGGGTCGACGTGAATTCATGGTGGGATGTGCGGCGTGTGCATCCATGTTCGCTCTGGGAGGAAGCCCGTCATTCGCCGGGGAATGCCGGGCCGATATCTGTTGCGTCAGGCCCCGGCTTCGCCTGGTCTTCACCCACATTTCTCCCGATACACCCACTTGGCCGAATATCGGATACGATTATGAAGGCCGCAAGGCCGAATTGACGGCAAAACTCCAGGAAGCCTGCCCGGCAGTCGAGTTTCTCCCGGTGACCGTACAGAATCGCACAGAGGCCGAAAACCTGGTCAAGAGCGGGGAAGATATTGACGGATACATCGTGTACATGCTCGGTATCTGGACCGGCGCTCCCCAGGTGATCGGGGCATCCGGCAAACCCACTCTGTTTGTCGATGATCTCTACGGCGGGTCCGGCGAATTTCTCACGGCGTATTCGGCTGCAAAAAGAAACAGGCAAAGGGTGGCGTATGTTTCCTCCTCCCGTTTCGAGGATGTCGTCCGGGGTGTGAAATGCTTCGAGTGCATCAAGAAACTGCAAGCCTCCACCATTGTGGATGTCACCGACCAGGAAAAACTGCGGGGGGATGTCGACGCCATCCGCGATGTGTTCGGGGTCAAGATTCTTCAGGTCAAGTCGCCGGAAATGAATGCGGCTTATGAGAAGGCGGACCGGAAAGAGGCCGCGAAATGGGCCAGGTTCTGGACTCGGAAGGCCAGAAAAGTAGTCGAGCCGACCCCGGAGGATATTGAGAAATCCGCTGCCTTCTACCTCGCGATGTGGGATATCATGCAACAATACGGCGCGCAGGCGATTGCCGTAGACTGCCTGGGCCTGTTCTACGGTGGAAAACTGTCCGCCTATCCCTGCATGGGATTTACTCAACTGAACAATGACGGGTATGTGGGGGCTTGCGAGGGCGATTTGCCTTCGACGCTTACCATGCTGATGATGACCTATCTGGCGGGAGTTCCAGGATACATCTCCGATCCGGTGATCGACACTTCCAAGAACCAGATCATCTACGCGCACTGCGTGGCCCCCACCAAGGTGTTCGGGCCGAATGGCAAGAGCAACCCCTATCACATTCGTTCCCACTCGGAAGACAGAAAGGGCGCGTGTGTCCGCTCACTCATGCCTCTCGGCGAGACGGTGACCACTCTGGAGATCATCTCTTCGCGGAAGCAGATTATTTTTCACCAAGGTGTCACGGTCGAAAACATCGATGAAGACAAGGCCTGTCGGAACAAGCTGGCGGCTGAAGTCAAAGGAGATATCAACAAACTGCTTTCGGAATGGGATCGCTGGGGCTGGCATCGCGTGACCTTCTATGGCGATCACAAACAATCCGTCAGAACGTTGAACGACCTGATGGGATTTGAACTGATCGAAGAGGCCTGATTTTTAAGGGGGCTGTGCAGACATCCGCAACTACGCCCGGTTCACGCAGCGCGTAGTTGTTTGCGGTCTCCCTTTTCCCGTCCTATCCCCACCCGCAGAATATCTGTATCCCATTGTCTAAGTCTGAAAGATGAAATCCGCCGCAACAGCCATTCTATGCTTGATCCTTTGCCTCGTGACCGCCACCGGGGCAGGGGCGCAGTTTGTTTCCTCGGATATTCAGAATCACATCCGACGTTTGCTGCGATGGCAGGATCGAGTGGATTCACCGTTTCTCTTCACAGACAGGGAAACCGTGCGCAAACTGGTGAAAGCCGACGAGCTTGACCCGCTGCGCGCCGCTTTGTCGGAGCGCGTGGAATCCTATGCCGACCCGAAGAATCCGTCTTACCTGGGGGCAGTTCTCTGGGAAACCAACACGCCCCTTTCTTTGCTCGAATCGGATCCACCGATCATTCATTATTTCTGCGGCGTTATGCTGGACACGGCTTTCTCGGGTTATATCGAGCATAAACCGCACACCTGTAATAACGGGCTTTTTCTGATACGACGCGCACTCAACGATCTTCAGACAACCCCGCTCATTCCTGACCTCCTGCCGAAATCAAGCGAATTGTTAGCAACCATTCTGCTGTCCTACGACCTGTTGGTGGGATCCCTGGAGAAAAAAGAGCGTGGCCCGCTTCTCGATCAATTCGGCCAGGAACGCGCCGTCCTTTCCGAGCGGTTTCGACAAACCAATCCGATGAACCTGACCGTGGACCAACGGATGCAGACATCGGCCTGTTTCGGACTGATTACCCTGTTCTGTTCGGCATCCGCGGCAGATCAAGACAAGATCCTCTACGAGAAGAAAGACTACCGCGAATTCACCGCCGACATGATTCAAGCCGTGGAATGGCTTCTTCAATCCTGGAACACATCGGATTTATCCGATACTTCCCTGGAAGATCTGGAGTATCCCATGTTCTACAGTCTTGTTTTCGCGGATGCGCTCCGCCGGGTCGGTGGTCCCAATCTGCCGGACTATATTCCCCGCGACCGTATCACGGAAACCATTCGGAGACAGAAGATTCCCGATCAGCCGCTTATCATACGGCAAACGGAACCGGGAAACCCGGCGCCGGACGACCCCCGGACTTGGCCCCCGGGAACAAGAAACATTTTCTGGGAAGAAGGAGACGCCAAAGAACCCGGCCCTCCCACCCCGACGCCTACTCCGACCTCTCTCCTCGCACCACAGCCGAGAACAACCCCGAAATCCGTGTTGCAGAGAGGAGAATACGCCAGGTGGCTCTGGCGGTTATACCATCCCAAACCCGAAACTACTCCCACTCCTACTCCCTCCGGCGGCTGGTTCCCGCCCGGCAGGAGTGGAAGACCCGCGGCCATCGGGCCGGTCCTGCTTTCTCTGGCGAATACCGGCGATCCTTATTCCATAGAGATCTGGGAAAACGGCGGCATGGAAACCGCAAGCCATCCTGCCTCGCTTGCATGGTGGCGAGAGGAATCGCCGAAAAAACTTACACGATCAAAGGGATCCTCCAAAATCCTCACCAGCAACAAACAGCCTCTCGTTATTCTCCAATCCGATGAATCCGAGGATTTCTTCCTTGCCCGCGAACTGACAGCGGACGGAGCAGCGGCGGGGGATTATCTCTCGTTCAAGAATATTCAGCGAAGGATATTCCAGGGAGTCGATATGTCCGCGAAAGGCGCCGAGAAAGTCTTCTCTTCAAAATCGTTCGCAGCGGACGGGCAACTCGTGTGTGCCCAGAAACAGAATGACTTGGAGTGGATATCGTT
>JAKPRU010000813.1 GCA_029557025.1 Candidatus Omnitrophota bacterium
TGACAGAACCGTGGAGAATGTTCTGGGTTGTGGAATTCTGCATGAATCGGTCGGCAGGCCGATTGTGCTGGAGGCAAAGCAACGATGGCTTGGTTTCGCAAGAAAAACCTCACTGCGCTCACTCCCTCATCCAAGAAAAAAGAGATGCCCGCCGGGATTTGGACCCGGTGCGAGCAATGCGAGCGGTATATCACCAATGTGGAACTGCTTCGGCATCTGAAAATCTGCCCTCATTGCGGTCATTATCACTTGATGTCCGCCCGGGAGCGTCTGGATATCACCGTGGACCCCGGTAGCTTTGAGGAGCAAGATGCGTATCTGGAAAGTCTGGATCCTCTCCAGTTCGATGGGTATCCCGAGAAGATTCGAAAAGCCAGGGAGCGGACCCAGTTACGGGAGGCCGCAATATGGGGAACCGCCACTTTGAACGAACATCCGATTGTATTTGCGGCGATTGACTTCCGGTTCCTCGGCGGCAGCATGGGATCGGTGGTCGGCGAAAAGATCACGCGCGCGATGGAAAGCGCACAGGAGATGAGAAGACCGGTTGTGATTGCATCTGCCGGAGGTGGGGGCGCTCGGATGCACGAGGGGATGCTCTCCCTGATGCAGATGGCAAAAACCAGCGCGGCTGTGGCCCGTCTGAGGCGCGCGGCTGTTCCGTTCATTTCGATCATTACGCACCCGACCATGGGCGGAGTCGCCGCCAGCTATGCGGCCCTGGGCGATGTGATTATTGCGGAACCGGGCGCTCTGATCGGATTCGCCGGGCCCCGAGTCATCGAACAAACCATCGGGCAGAGTTTACCGAGCGGGTTCCAGCGTGCCGAATTTCTCCTGGCACACGGGATGATTGATATTGTAGCTCCCAGATCCGAGATCAAGCCCCTTGTCGGAAAACTGCTGAAGCATCTCACAGCGGGAGTGTTTTTTCAGCGGGAAAGTCTCTGCTCTATCCGCGCCGGTGAACTTGTGGCCACTTGACAACCGCATCGACCGCCCATCATGCTAGTGTTCTGTAGCTGAATAAGCTTTGCAATGATTCTTGCTCATCATGTTGCCTGCCACAGGCTGGAAGCCTGTGTCACCCTTTTACCGTGCATCTTTCCGGGTGGCACCGGCATCTTGCCGGTGGTTTTTCCATGGTTGCAATAAGTAAAGGTAGTTCAGTTACAGGACACCGGTATTTTCAAGATCCGTTAAGGAACAGGTTCAGCTTTGCCAGGAGGTCGTTCCAACACGATGGCAAGAGTCGTCTACAATAACGTCACCAAACTCTTTCCCGGCGAGGTGGTGGCTGTGAAAGATTTCAGCCTGGAAGTGGAAGACAAGGAGTTTGTTGTTCTGGTGGGGCCATCGGGGTGTGGAAAGTCGACTTCCCTGCGAATGGTGGCCGGTCTGGAGGAGGTAACCTCCGGAGAAATCTATATCGGGGATCGGCTGGTCAACGATGTGCCCCCGAAAGACCGCGATATTGCGATGGTGTTTCAGAATTACGCCTTATATCCGCACATGACCGTGTACAAAAATATGGCGTTCGGGCTGAAATTGCGGAAATACCCCAAGGATGAAATCGAACGCCGTGTGCGAGAAGCCGCCGAGATTCTGGGGATCACGGAGTTGATGAACCGGAAACCGAAGGCGCTGTCCGGAGGGCAACGTCAGCGGGTCGCCGTGGGGCGAGCCATCGTGCGAAAACCCAAAGTGTTTCTGTTTGATGAGCCGCTGTCGAACCTGGACGCCAAATTGCGCGTCCAGATGCGCGCCGAAATCAGCAAGCTGCATAACCGGCTTCAGGCCACCATGATTTATGTGACCCACGATCAGATGGAGGCCATGACCATGGGCGACCGGATCGTGGTAATGAAAGACGGGGAAATCCAGCAGGTCGCCACACCCCTCGAGCTGTACGATCACCCAAAGAATCGTTTTGTGGCCGGTTTTATCGGGACTCCGCCCATGAATTTCATCGAAGGCAAGATCGAAAGAGCCAACGGGCGATTCTATTTCAATGAAGGCACGTTCAGGATCGCCCTGGCCGAACACATGAGTCCGGTCCTGGCCGGCAAAAATGGCGCACCGATTACATTCGGAATCCGCCCCGAAGACATCAAGGACCTTGAGGAAGTCCCCAATCCCAATCCGGAGCACTGTGTAACCTCCCGCGTGGAGGTTGTCGAACCTGTGGGAGCGGAATCCTTCTGGTACCTCACAACGGGGCTTTGCTCATATATCGCAAAGGTCGGGGCACACCTGAAGGCGGAGGTGAATGCGGACAAGCGGGTTGTGTTCTTTGTCGAGAACGCTCATCTGTTCGATCCGACCACCCAGGAGGCTCTCATTTAGAGGGCGGTGTCCAAATGGGGCAAGGGGTATTTTATCACTCCTTTTTTCGGCCCCCTTTTCCGATTGGGTGTGCAGGCCGCCTACCCTTTTAATAGGGTGAATTTCTATTTAACCTGAACAATTCCGTTTCCGCTCGAGTGGATCGAAGCGTCGGAATCCATTTCTGAAGGAGTTTTTATCGATGAGTGAAGTCCCTGCCGAAAGAAAACGCAATGTTGTTATTGTCGGACATCATGGGGCGGGTAAAACGTCCTTGGTTGAGGCATTCCTATACAATACGGGGGTGATCGAACGTCGCGGTCTCGTGGAGGAAGGCAATACATTCGCCGATTTCCTGGACGAAGAGCGGGAAAAGCGGATCACCCTGATGTCCAAGATCATTCAGTGTACTTACAAGGGAACCGACTTCACATTCATCGACACGCCGGGATATTCGGATTTTATCGGAGATATTCTGGGTGCGATCCGGGTTGCGGATGGGGCCTTGCTTGTAGTCAATGCAGAGAGCGGTGTGGAGGTGGAAACGGAGAAGATTTGGGGATATCTCGAGAAATACAAGGTTCCCCGTGTGGTGGTGGTCAACCGGATGGATAAAGAGCGGGCGGACTATGCGGCTGCGTTGGATTCCCTGGAAAAAGAGCTGGGCGCCAAACTGGTCCCGATCCGGTTCCCAGTGGCCGAACAGGCCGAATTCAAGTCTGTTGTGGATGTGCTGTCGGGAAAAGTGCAGTACTTCAATGCAAAGGGAGCGGTGGAGCGCGAGGAGAATCTTCCCGAAGATTTGAAGGATCAGTACGAGGAATATCATGAAAGATTGATGGATGC
>JAKPRU010000830.1 GCA_029557025.1 Candidatus Omnitrophota bacterium
CATTCAGTAAGTGGGTGGATGTTTCCGATGAGATGACGATCGCCAACGAAGGGCGTGTCCAATCGGCTTCGTGTATCGCCTATGACAAATCGGGCGTCGAGCATTTGATCATAGCCGGAGGATACAAGTTCAGCATCGATGCGTATGGCGTTTATCATCTGGAAAGAGCCCTCAATTATACCCGACAAGGGACAATGAATGCCGATGGTTCCTTGACCTGGACCGCTTTTGGCTACAATCTGCTACATCCCGTAGCCGAGTTGGAGTTGGTGTTTGCTCCAGCTGTATCGGTATTCGGAACAAATACCGTGTGGGCCTTCGGGGGATTCTCCGAGGTCAACAACGAATCCTTTTATGATGAACCACTCGAAGGGAACGGTTATGTTTCCCTAATGCAACAGTGCTGTTACATCGATGATTCCGATCCCATTTTTATTTCCACGCCTCTGAAGGGAACGGCGATGTATGACGGGGTAATCGAACAGATTCAGCCCTTCCCCCGTAATGGGCACGCCGCCGCCTTCCATATCGCAAAGTATCCGTTCCTGTACGGTATCTGGATGTATGGAGGATTGACGCAGGGCGATCACTCTTTATTCTGGAATGATTCCTCTTGGTTGCGTGATCTTTGGTTTTTCAATGGAACGTCCTGGCAATGTTTGACCGAGATTCAGACGGTCTACGATCACTTGGGTAACGAGAGCAAGGTTACGGTTGACGGAGGGGCCTCCTACCGTGCCCACCATTCTATGCTCTCCTATAATGGAGAGTTGTTCCTGGCGGGCGGACTCGGGCCCGCGGGCGGACTCTGGGAATCCACTCCCCTGCGGGACGTTTACAAGTTGAGTATCGACAGTGTTAACTTTATCCGCTTCACACGCATCTGTTTGGACGTGATGAAGGATTTTGAACTGGCGGAGGAAGTGGAATATCGGTATTATGTCGCTGGCTTAACCGGTTGGCGTGGGAAGTTAATTGCCTTGGTCTCACGCAACTTGGATACCTCAGAGGATTTTTCACTGTGGGAATCCGTGGACAACGGCAAAACCTGGCATTTGTGTTATAAAGCCTCCTATGAGATTTATGCTTGTGGGAGCGGGACCTATTTTCTGGACGGGGACTATACAGATGAAATCGTGGCGGGGGACCGGATTTCCGCAATGGGCGATGCGATTGATCCGCATC
>JAKPRU010000833.1 GCA_029557025.1 Candidatus Omnitrophota bacterium
CCTGCCTTCGAAGTAGAAGAAAAGCTGACCACCGATTTCCAACGGCGGAGACGAGGCCAGACCTACCCACGAGGAATCCCAGGAGTCACTTGGCCCGTTATCCAGGAAAGGCACACGGGATCTTCCCCACGATTTGGTGTCCCTGCTCCACACAAGTTCCGTGTCAATTCGATCCGGTGTTGACCACAGACGTTTGAGGCCGCCGAGGTACAGGTCACGGTACCGAAATACCGGCATCCCGTAGAACTGGAGGTCCCACGAATCCGCAAGGTCGGGAACCAGCAAAGGAGTTGGTTCCGACCAGTGTGCAAAATCCTCACTTTCAATCCGGTAAATGACGCGGCGACCGAATTCAGCCTGCATGTCCTTTCCATGGCGGCGCGTGAAGCCCACGAAGGGAGCCTTCAGTTCCGGGTCAAAAAGCAAAGTCGTCCTGTCACTCACCGAATCAACTACGCGTTCCGTACCTACTTTCCAGTGAATCCCGTCCGGTGAAAACGCCGCAAAGAGACCGGGACCTTCGGCGTTAGCGCCTGTGAACAACATCTTGTACCTGTGTTCGCTGTTCGGGTCTCCACGGTCAACGATCACATTCAGTGACCCCAAGCCTTTGGCAAAGATGTTGTTCCGGCGGGACCCCCGGAACTCGTGGACGCCCAATTCAGGCTTTTCCCAGTGAACGCCATCTTCGCTGACCGCGTAGCAGTTGTGTGCCCGGTCGGGACCATTTTTGGAACGGTCATAGCTCTGGTACCACATCTGGAAACCGGACCCCGCCGGGTCAGGCAGCACAGAACCGTACACGATCACGCAATGGGCTTCCCACGGCCGGTCTGGAACCACAACCGGGCCGAATTTCCGCGGCTGTTCAAACACACGGCAAACGCGTCTTGTCGCTTCAATATGCTTATCGTCGACGAAGAGCAGAGTCCAGATTTCTCCCATCTGACGCCGCCTCAATGAAATGGGCGCCCGCGAAAGGCGCCCGTTTGTTCAGCTTGCCCCGGCACACGTGCCTCAGAAGATAACCTGAGACACGCTTTTCACAATCAGCGACACTGCAATGGAGGACATGGCGACCA
>JAKPRU010000837.1 GCA_029557025.1 Candidatus Omnitrophota bacterium
CCCCGTGAACGGGGAGGGAGTAAGAGACCTCCCCCCGTTCACGGGGGGATTGAGGAGGGGATGGGACAAATAGGACCGATGGGAATTGCCGAAAGGACTCGACTTGGGATCTCAGCGGAATCGGATGCAGAATGCCTGCGCCGGTGTAGAGAGGTATTGGACAACGGGGGCGTGGCGATCTTTCCGACAGATACGGTGTATGGTATCGGATGCCGGTGGGATCGGCCCGATGCCATCCGTCGGGTTTTTCGGATCAAGCAGCGGTCCCTCAGTCAGCCGTTAGCGTTGCTGGTAGCGGCAGAAAAACGTCCGGCGGACTATGGAGTGCAGGAAGATGATGTCCTGCGAGATATCTTAAGTTGCTGGTGGCCGGGAGCATTGACGGTTGTTGCAGCGACCGAGTTGTCTCTGGCGGAAGGGCTTAGTGGTCCCGGAAATACAATCGGGCTGCGTGCCCCGGATCATGAATGGCTCCAGAGTTTGCTTCGGGAGATGAACGCTCCACTGGTAGCAACGAGCGCAAACCGGAGCGGCCGGCCCGAGGTTCTCCGCATTGAAGACCTGAGCGAAGAGATGCTTGGCGAAGTGGATTGGATTGTCGATGGAGGACCGTTTCCCGAAGTTCCCCGCCCGTCCACGGTGATCGGAAAGGAGAAAGGGTGCTGGAAAATTATCCGGGAAGGAGCAATCGCTTGCGAAATCCTGGAGCCTTTGCTTTCCAGCCGACGTTAGCCCAAATTCGCCATCAATGTTCGTAAATGGTTGATTTCGTGATGTGAGTGGTCATTACCGGCACTATTCTCCGTGTCGGCAGCCCTCTCCCAAACCAAACCGTGACGAATTTGGGTCTGTGGGCAATACACGCCATTTTCGCATCGTTTTGGAAATCGTTGTCGAACAACCGGGAAGCCGACGGTTCGCCTTCCCGGTCTGTCCGAGTTTCCCTGGAGTGCGGCAGAGGCCGTCTTTTTTGACAAAATCAAGAACAATTCACGCCCTGGATGGCACGAATGGTGTCTCGGGCGATCACGAGTTCTTCGTTGGTCGGAACCACCCACACCCCCACTTTGCCTTTCGAAATCTTTCCCTCAACCATATTTTCCATTTTGTTCAATTGCGAATCGACTTCAATTCCAAGGAATTCGAGATTCCTCATGGAAAGATCGCGAATCAGGGGCGAGTTTTCGCCGATCCCGCCTGTGAATACGACATGATCCAATCCGCCCATAACCGCCGCGTATGCACCGGCATACTTTGTGATCCGATAGCAGAACATGTCGATGGCGATCTTGGCACGATCCCGCTTCTGCTCCGTGGCGGCCATGATAACCTCGCGCATATCGTTGGAGACTCCCGAGATTCCATACAGCCCGCTGTGTTTGTTCATCATCGCGTTGACTTCAGCGACGGAGATTTCCTCTTTGACCATCAGCGTCAGGGGAACCGAGGCATCCAGGTCCCCGGTGCGGGTCCCCATCAGGAGTCCTTCCAGCGGGGTGAATCCCATCGTGGTATCAATGGATTTGCCGTGGTCGACTGCGGTCATACTGCACCCGTTTCCCAGATGGACAGTAATAATTCGCAGCTGGTCCGGGGTTACACCGCACAGCTGCCCCACCCGGTAGGTGACATATCGGTGCGAAGAGCCGTGAAACCCATACCGGCGGATACCATGTTTTTGATAGATGGCATACGGCAGACCGTACAGATAGGCATAAGGCGGCATAGTCTGGTGGAAAGCCGTATCAAACACCGCCACCTGCGGGATATTCGGAAACAAGTCATAGGTGGCGTAATAACCGCGGAGATTGTGTGGATTATGGAGCGGGGCGAACTCCACGCATTCCTGGATGTTTCTCAAAACTTCCTTGTCGATCACGTGGGATTTTTTAAATTTTTCACCTCCGTGGACCATCCGGTGTCCCACAGCCTGGATCTCGGCAGCATCCCTCATAACACCGGTTTTCTCATTCGTCAGACACTTGATCGCATGGCGGATGGCCGCGATATGGTCCACAATCTCGACCGTTTCTTTTTCAGGTGGTGGGAGTTTGCTTTGCCTTTGTGGAAGAAAAAGTGGATTCTCTTGCACAACCTGGTAGGAGGAACTCGAAGGAACCAGGCCGATTTTCTCGACGGATCCCCGCGCCAGCACAACTTCCTGCTGTTTTTCCATTTTCTCCAAATCGGTGTCGATCAACTGATATTTCACCGATGAGCTGCCGCAATTCAAGACGAAAACTTTCATAACAACGATCTCCTATTCTCTCTTATTTTCATGGTTGTAAGTAAAGAATCCACGACCGGTCTTTACGCCAAGATGCCCGGCACGAACCATTTTCTTGAGCAGGGGGCATGGACGATATTTCAGATCACCCAGTTCACGGAACAGATGCTCGGATTGCGCAAGAACCGCGTCGAGACCCATCTCATCCGCCAGGTGCAACGGTCCCTTTTGCATTCCACAGCCTTTGCTCATGGCGATATCGACATCTGCAGCGCTGGCCACGTTTTCCATAACCACGTACATGGCTTCGTTAATGAGAGGAATAATGATGCGTGTGGTGGCATATCCGGGCCATTCGTAAACTTCTATGGCCGTTTTCCCCATCACCTCGGCCAGCTGGCGTGCCCTCTGGAGGGTTTCGTCGCTGGTTTCCAGTCCCCGAACCAGTTCCACCAATGGTTTTTTCGGTACGGGCGGCTGAAAGTGCATCCCCAGGAACTGTTTCGGTCTTCCGCTTTGAGCGCCCAGATACGTGATCGAGATGGTAGAGGTGTTTGTGGCAATCACGGCCTCCGGCGGGCACACCTGGCTGACCTCGCGAAACACTTTAGCCTTTTTCTCGGTACTCTCGACAATGGCCTCAATCACAAAATCCACCTTCTCAAATCCCTTGTACGAGTCGGTGGTTTTGATGCGGGACAGGATGGCCCGTTTTTCGCTTTCGGTGATCGCCCACTTTGCGATCGCTTCATCCAGGGACGCCGCAATGCCGCGAATGGCCCGTTCACCGAGAGCTACGGTCGGTTCCTGGATGACGACATTGATGGCGCTCTTGGCGGCGACCTCGGCGATACCGCCACCCATTGTTCCGCCGCCGATGATCCCAAGATTTCTGACAGTCATGATGTTGATCTACTCCTTCTTGCTGCAACTGAATTCCGTTGTTCCCGCGAATTTCCCATGCGGGGATTACACCGCTTGGGCTTGCGCGGCCGTGATGGCGATGACATTGGCAATATCCCGGGCGGAACATCCG
>JAKPRU010000856.1 GCA_029557025.1 Candidatus Omnitrophota bacterium
TTCGGATAATCGCTCTTGAGAACGGTTTCCAGGCATCGTCGAATAAACATCTGCCCGTTGTAATTGAGGATAACCACGGAAACAAGCGGAGGATTCTGAAAATAATGCAACCGGCCTCCGATAACAGGATCCGGGGGGACACCCTCTCCCATGACATTTTGATCCACAATCAGGTCGCCGGTATTCGCGCAGGATTCCGGGTCAGGCATGAATGATACTCTTATGATTCAGATTTGCCTCGCGTTCGGTTGGCTGTCTAGTTTGACAGGCAGGGCAGGGAAATGGTAGTGTTCAGCCTTGGGACGGCGCCTCGATCTCGTGTGCGCGCCGTCTTCCTCCTCCTGTTTTGCCCGATTCCACCGCTTTGTATTCGATCAAAGCGCTCGGACGTGCGAACACCATCTGGCCGGATGCTGTTTGAATAATAGAAGAAACCTCCACCTCAATTGTCTGTCCGATCCATCCCCGACCTTTCTCTACAACAACCATCGTCCCATCCTCAAGATATCCAATCCCCTGGTTCTCCTCTTTCCCCTCGCGCACCAGGGCGACATCCAAGCGTTCTCCCGGAAGAATCGCCCGCTTAAGAGACAAAGACAATTGATTGATATTAACTACCTTAATTTGCTCAATTTCCGCAACCTTACTTAAGTTGAAATCTACGGTATATACCACACCGTTGTGCTGCTTTGCCAAGTCCAGCAGCTTACGGTCCACAGTATCTGTTCCGGGAGAATCGATCGGGAGGATCTCCAAGTCGATATGCGGATTGCTCCGGAGGTTCTCCAGAATCTCCAGTCCCCGTCGTCCCTTACTGCGCTTTTGGTGATTGGTGGAATCGGACAATGCCTGAAGCTCCTCCGTGATGAACTTCGGAACCACAAACAGTCCTTCCAAAAACCCGGTTCTTGCCATGTCGGCGATGCGCCCGTCGATCAGGACGGATGTGTCGATGAACTTGGCTCCCAGAAGACGCCGTTCATCCGGTGTCACAAACTTCGATACGGTAAAATCCAGACGATGGGCCGAACGCAAACCTACCACCCCTCCGAAATACCCCATTAAAAGGTGCAATCCGATTTGCAGCGGCGCGCGGATATCATCCGGAATGACATCGGACAACGGCATCAAAATCAGCGCCGATATGGACAAGCCGCACACCAGCCCAAACAATCCCATAATCAACTGCTGAGTGAAAAGGACCTTGATACGGCTCTCAATATAAACCAGAAGAATGGGCAACATGAATGCGAAGGGAAGGATCAGGATATAATCCCCCGGCAGGAAATACTCAAAAGATTGTCGCAGATAGACATAAGTCAGGTAAAAGCTCAGGAGAATGAAAACCGCGCGAAGGATGCGTAAATATGGGTCTTTCATAATCGCAACAACCGTCTGACCGATTCAGGCCGTACCACCCTCCCAGTGAAATATCCTCTCGATCGCTTCTGTCACAGATTCTACCCCCGTACACTGCGCCTGCGCAATCTGAGCCAATTGTATTTCCCGCAGATTGGCCGACGGTACAATTTGGTGAATAAATCCCAACTGACAGGCCTCCGCAACCCGTTGTTCTGCGCCCTTCACACCGCGAATCTCTCCGCTCAACCCCATTTCACCAAACACCACCGTTCGGGCGGGCAACACCTGGTCTCGATCACTGGAAACAATAGCCATGCCCACTGCGAGATCTGCCGATGGTTCATCCAAATGAATGCCCCCAGTCACATTCATAAAAACATCTTTTGTCCCAAAGGGAATTCCCAGACGCTTTTCAAGCACAGCCAGAATCATCGCCAAACGAGTGGGATCCGCGCCGGAGCAGGTGCGTCTTGGAATACCATACCCATGAAACGGTGTCACCAACGCCTGGACTTCGATCAGCAAGGGGCGATTCCCTTGCAGTGTCACAGTCACAAGTGAACCCGGTGGTTTATTAACCCCTTCGCCAAGGAACGCCATGGAGGCATTGCTGACCTCCTGAAGCCCCCGGCCGGTCATTTCGAAAACTCCAATCTCATGCGTCGAACCGAAACGATTCTTGGTCACGCGAAGAATCCGGTAGGTATAATGCTGGTCTCCCTCGAAATACAGCACCGCATCCACCAGGTGTTCCATCACCTTCGGTCCCGCGATGCTTCCGTCTTTGGTGACCTGTCCCACCAGAATAATCGGAATGCCCGTCTCTTTTGCCGTGCGGATCAGCAATGCAGAGCAGTCTCGAACCTGTCCCACACTTCCCGGCGCCGCGCTCAACTCGCTCCAATAGGTCGTCTGAATCGAATCTACAACAGCCAGGTACGGGCGAACCTCGCGGATTGTCGCAAGGATATTCTCAACGCGGGTCTCCGCTTTTACCAGCAGATTCTCCGACTGTGCGCCGATCCGGTCCGCGCGAAGTTTGATTTGCGAAAGCGATTCCTCGCCCGTCGTATAAAGCACATGCCCGCTGTTGCGGGCGATTCCTTCGCATATCTGAAGAAGCAATGTGGATTTTCCAATCCCCGGCTCTCCACCCAAAAGCAGCGTGGCGCCGGGCAGAATCCCACCGCTGAGCGCACGGTCTACTTCATTCAGTCCGGTAGACAGATGGCCGATTTGATTGTCGGTGATATGCGTCAGAGGAACAGGAGAAATACCCATCCCGCCCGGTGACGACAAAACCGCCCCGCGAGTGTCGGGATGTTCTTCCACAACCTCTTCCGACGCCGTGTTCCATTCGCCACACTGCGGGCACCGACCGAACCACTTCGGTTGGGTGTTTCCGCAGGCTGCACAGGCATAAACAGTTCGACGTTTCATTTTCCGTCAAGAAAGATATTTTTCAGGAAAGTATTCTCCGGTGTGTCCACAGACTGGAAACCTGTTGCAGTCAAATCCCCCTCTCTCTGTATGGGTTATATTATCGGTCCCGTTGGTCCTGTTGGTCCCATCCCTCCCATCCTCTCTCCCTCGCCTTTTCTCCCCTCCTTTCCTTCATAACTTCTCAAACAAACCACCGCCGCAGGTGCAGGTGAGGTCCCGGCAGAGGAATTGACAGCAATCCTTCCTCCGGGCAGCGTTCGATGATCTCCCCATTCTCCAGCAGTTCCAGAGCAAACTCGAGCGTTGTCGCGCGTACGGCACGGTCCGGCGCGGTCAGGATGCTCGTCAGATCAACAAAAATCTGGAGGGTTTTGTCCATCCGGTACAGTTTCACGCCGTATTGGTCCTCGGTCAGATCGATATCGCATTCCACCGGCGAGGCGCAAATCAAACGCATGGAACATCGCCCCAGTGCGAACGCATGGGCCAGGCGGGAACTGATGCGCAGACGTATGGCCAAGCCGTCCTCGGTCGCCCCGTAAAGACATTCGGACATCTCATAACTGGTGCGGTGCATGGTTCTGCCGGACCTCCCCGGCAGGTATTCGCTCGTCCCAGCCCATTCGAAGAAACTGGTTCCTTTGGGATTGGGACGACGGAACAAACGGCCTCCCAGAGAGGGGGCCACCAAGCCCTTTACGCGAATCGGTTTCTCCAGGCGACTGGGAGGATCTTGGCCCAGTAACTGGTAGACCGCTTGAAGACGGTTGCGGAAAATCCGGTCGAAAATATGCGCGTGAACGCATGGGTGGTCATCTCCGTACCACCAGAACCAATCGCTGGCCTCTGCGCGATAAATATGTTCCCAGGCTTCGGCGCAACGTTTCTCATCCAGGCGTCCCCGCTCGCGTATCAGTGTTTCCCGTGTCTGTCGAAGACAATCCCAGGCGATATTGTCCTCGTCCCCACCGATCCAAACCCGGAAATTCCGATTGATCCACGATGCCGGAAACAAGTCGGTAATCGTATCCTCCGGCGGAAGAAGCTCCAGCGCCTCGCTTACCGTGCAGCACCGGATTTCAGGATCGCCTGTCAGGCGGGAGTACAACGCATCCAGAAACGCAAGACCGTCGTCGGGATAGTATTCCCAGCAGTTCTCCCCATCCAGGATCACCGGAACCAGACTCAGGCTTTGTTGCTGATCCGCGATGGCATGGACACGCGACAGAAAATCATCCACCGCGCGTTCCGCCGGAAATCGCGAATATTCGAATCCGATCAGGTCCGATAGTTTGTGATCCCGAAAAATCAGCGTAATCGTCCCGGAGGGCGTCTCCACAGCATAGGGTCGATAAAGGTTCTGCGGACGTTTCCCTCCTTTCAATTTTGAAGCAAACAATACCGCCTCATCCGTTGCCGCCCATTCGATACCCGCCTCGGCCAGAATGCCCAGCGCTTCCTGCGACACGGAACCCTCCGCCGGCCACATCCCACGCGGAGGACGTCCGAATTCCTGCCGGTATTGACGCACCGCGCGCGCGACTTGTTCCCGCGCGTCTTCCGGGGCACGAAACGGAGGGCTGGGTAGACGGTCTTCCGGCTGGCTCAATCGCGCAATATTCGAATCACACAGCAACGGCAGGATCGGATGAAAAAATGGTGTCGTCGTCACTTCCAGAACCCCCGACTCCTGAAACCGACGATGCACAGGGACCACTTCGGCCATCAGGCGCTGATGTTCTGTCAGCACAATCCTCTTTTCTTCCTCGGTAAAGTTCTTTCCTTTCTCGATGAGAACCCCCAGCGGACTTTCAGGATGCATCCGGAAAATCGGGTCGATCCAAACCAGGTTGAACCAGACCTGCAAATCCCGGTATTCCTGCGGGGTGAATTCCGCCAGGCACCGTTCCAGGGAGTTCTTGCGTCTTTGCCACAGATTCTTATACGGGCGGTGGGGACGAATCATCCACTGCTCATTGGCATCGAAAAAATTTGTCAGGAGATATCGTTTCTCACTGTCCGTCAGGTCCTCGGCGGGTTTCCAGGACAGCCGCCAGGCCGTATCGGTCAGGCTTCCATCTTCATATCCGTGAATCTGCTCGATCAGGCTGGGAACCAGGTTGATTGTCTGATGGACCTTTGGATATCGGCCCCCGAGCATAGCCATATCCACATAGTCCTTGGTGCAATGAAGCCGCACCCAAGGCAGAACCAGCTCTCCAGCCTCCGGGTCGTAATAGGGCGGCTGATGCTGATGCCAGAACAAACAAAGAAGAATTCGTGGACTTGCTGACATACAACGTCACCTTATTGCGCCTTGTTTTCAAGTTATAGGGGTCTTCTCCCTCGCCCTCCAGGATGGCTGCTGAGGGAGAGAGCAAACCGGACAAATCACATCTCCGCCTCTCTCAAAATCTTGCGATACAGATTCTCATACGCACGCGCTGCGGTAGTCCAGGAAAAATCCTGCGCCATCCCCCGCCGGACAATCTCGTTCCACCGCTGAGTCGTCCGGAATGCGGCAACCGCCCGGCTGACCGCATCCCTGAGCGCAGCAACGGAGGATTCCTCAAAAACAAATCCGTTTCCGTCCGGATTCTCATCGGCATCCCGGATGGTGTCCGCCAGGCCCCCTGTCTTTCGCACAATCGGCACGGTCCCGTATTTCAAACTGTACAATTGGGTCAATCCACAAGGCTCATACCGCGAGGGCATCAGAAACATGTCTGCGCCCGCCTGGATCAAGTGTGCCATCCGTTCATCATAGGCGATTCGCACACCACAGACCCCTGAATTCTCTCGCGCAAGACGGCTCAGGGCCTCCTCCAGATTGAATTCGCCCGTCCCCAGAATCGTCAGCGCCACATCGTTCTTTAACAGGTCCGGTAAGGCTTCGACCAGAAGATCGATCCCCTTCTGGTAGGCCAATCTCGCGACAACGCCGATCAACGGCTTAGACAGACATTCGGGGTTCAGCCCGAACTGTCGGATCAATTCCTTCTTATTTACGGCTTTGCCCTGGCTTACCGTTTCAGCGCTGTAGTTTCGTTCGATGAACGTATCCGATTCCGGATTCCACTTGCTGTAATCCACACCATTGACAATTCCGCACAAACGCGAGGCGCGTTTGCGCAAAATCCCATTCAATCCGCAACCGAATTCCTCGGTTTGTATCTCTACGCTGTATGCCTGGCTGACCGTTGAAAGGTAGTCCGCGTGAACCAGGGCGCCTTTTAACAGGCTGATCTGTCCCCAGAATTCCACACCGTCGATATGAAACTGGTCCCAGCCGATCCCGGCTATGGCAATTTGCTCCGCGGGAAACAAACCCTGATAGGCCAGGTTGTGAATA
>JAKPRU010000860.1 GCA_029557025.1 Candidatus Omnitrophota bacterium
AGCCGGCCGGAACGGTGAGGGCGGCCAACCCGACCATACCGATTGTAATGAGCGCTTTCATTATCATTTACCTCCAAGGCTGTATTCCGGAGAATCATTCGAATGTCAAATCCCAGTTGTTCTCTCATACAAGGAATTTCCGAACAATTTGGGCAATTCGTGGAGCGCTTTTCCCGTCGCCATAAGGCGCTCGTTTTTGTGCCATGGCATCATATACGGACGGATTATGAAGGATTCGCTCTGCCTCTTGTACGATTCGATCCGGATTGACTCCCGCAAGACGCGCCGCGCCTGCTTCAATACCCTCGGGTCGCTCGGTCGTTTCCCTCAGAATGAGTACCGGTTTGCCGAAATACGGCGCCTCCTCTTGAATCCCCCCGGAATCGGTCATGACAAGGTGCGCATTGTTTAAATAAGCCAAACAGGCGGCGTACGGCTGGGCAGGAAGCAAAACGGCCCGTGGACAGTCCGAGAATGTTTCCCGAAACGGATGCTGCACAAGCGGATTGGGATGCAGCAAGTGTACAAGCACCAATTCTTCGTTACTTTCCAGTAATGTACGAATTCCCCGGCAGATTTCCTCGATTATTTCTCCCCAATGTTCGCGGCGATGGATGGTAGTCAGAAGAATCTTTTTGCCTTCGCGGAGAAACTCGACTACCCTGGGATCAAGAGGCGGCAAGTGTCCATCGGCTATTTCGAGAAATGCATCCACTCCCGGGTTTCCGACCACATGAATTCGATCGGATGGGATGCCCTCATTCAGAAGGTTCTGTTTTGCATGCTCCGTCGGGGCAAAGTGCAACCGCGTCAGGTGAGAGAGCAAACGACGCTGGATCTCTTCCGGGAACGGCATGTCGTCGCGATAAGTACGCAGGCCGGCCTCGATATGCCCGACGGGAATGCGATGAAAGGCCGCCGCCAGCCCCCCGACAAAGGCGGAAGAGGTGTCGCCCTGCACAAGGACCAGATCGGGGCGTTCCCGAACAAACACGCCGCAGATTCCGCGCCACAAGCGGGCGATTACATCCTGGAGGTCCTGTTTCTGCTGCATGATATGAAGGTCCCAATCGGGTTGTAAATCAAACAGGTCCAGTACCGAATCTTGTAGCTCCCGATGTTGAGAGGTCACAAGTAGTCGAACCCGGAGGTCGGGTTCTTTTCGCATTGCGCGAATAACGGGAGCGCATTTGATCGCTTCCGGGCGTGTTCCCAGAATGAAACAGACGGTGGGGCGGGATTCAGACAGCATTTGTTGACGATTCTTCCGGCCGCATAAGCGGGAAGAGAACAACATTTCGAATGTTTTCCTCTCCGGCTAATAATGCGACAAATCGGTCGATGCCCATGCCGAATCCGGAGATGGGCGGCATTCCGTACTCCATGGCTTCCAGGTAATCCTCATCCAGCATCATGGCTTCTTCATCGCCGGCTGCGCGATGGCGAGCCTGTTCTTCCAGGCGCGCCCGCTGGTCAATCGGATCGACTAATTCCGAATAGGCATTGACAATCTCCGTGCCGCATACGACGATCTGAAACCGGTCGGCAATTTCAGGATTGTTGTCGTTTGCGCGTGCCAGCGGCGAAAGCGCGCGGGGATGGCCGATCAAAACAGTCGGCTGAATCAAGCGGGGGCGACAGGTTTTCTTGTATATGGAATCCACCAGTGTGGCCCAAGCGGCGCGATCTGCATCGATGTCCTCGAGCGGAATCCCGCTTTTGTTACAGGCTTCCAGCAGCGATTCTTTCGTCGGATGTTCGAGAATATCGATTCCGGAATGCTGTCGAATCAAATCCTGGAACGTTACAATCCGCCACGGATTCTCAAAGCGGATCGTCTCGCCCTGAAATGAACACTGGGTGGTTCCCGTGGCTTTCTCCAGGACGGTCAGAAGGAGTTCGCGGGTGAAGTTCAAATTGTCCTGGTAGTTCCAATAGGCGGCATAGAACTCCAGCATCGTGAAGTCCTGAATGTGGGCGGGGGAACTGCCCTCATTGCGAAAGCAGCGGGCGAATTCGTACACACGATCGAATCCGCCGACAATCAGCCTTTTCAGATAGGTCTCCGGCGCAATTCGCAGGTAGACATCGATATCAAGGGTGTTGTGATGAGTGATAAACGGGCGGGCGTTCGCGCCGCCGTATCGGCTGCACAGGACCGGTGTCTCGACTTCGATGAACCGGTGCGATTCGAGAAACGACCGGATCTCCCGGACAATGCGCGACCGGAGAAGAAAACGTCGGCGGGTTTCCTCGCTCATAATCAGATCGAGATACCGTTTTCGTTGGCACAGTTCAACATCCTGAAGTCCGTGCCATTTTTCCGGTAACGGACGGAGAGACTTTCCGAGCAGCTGGTAGTCATTTACCGCCACCGTAATTTCGCCGGTGCGCGTTCGAAACATACTTCCGGAGACACCGAGAAAATCGCCGATATCGATCCGTTTTTTGAACCGGTCGAATCCTTCTGTTCCGCAGCTGTCAACCGATACGGAAATTTGAACTTTGCCTGAAATATCCTGCAAATGCCCAAACGCCAGCTTGCCCATTTTACGCAGGGAAATCAGTCGTCCGCACACTCTGACTCCGGGCGTTCCCTCGGGAAGGGAGCGGGCTTCTTCAAGTGTATGCGTTCGCTCGAAACGATCGGGATAGGGGTTCACTCCTTCTTCCCGAAGCATTTCAATTATGGCTTTGCGTGTCTCGAAGACCGAGAGGCCCTTTGTTCCTTCGTTCATCCGTGTACTCCATGCGCAAATAAGGGAAGGCGCATTACCGGCCGGCAAGTGTTTTTACCGTTTCTTGGAAGATATCCGCCAGGCTTTTGGTAATATGCCAATTCGGGTAATGGGATTTCAATTTGGACAGATTTGAAATGTAGCAGATATGGTCGCCTTCCCTGTTGTTGTCTACATATTCATACCGCATCGGCTTTCCGGTAATGTGTTCGACCTGGGCAAACGCTTCCAGGATTGAGCAGGAGTTTGCCCGCCCGCCGCCGATGTTATACACTTCGCCGGGACGCGGATTTCCTGCAATTTCCTCGATGGCCCGCGCGACATCGAACGAATGGATATTATCGCGGACCTGTTTTCCTTTGTAGCCGAAAATCCGGTATAATCCGCCTTCGACATTGACCTTTACAAGATAATTCAGGAATCCGTGCAGCTCGACACCGCTGTGATGGGGACCGGTCAAACATCCGCCACGCAGGCAGACCGTTTTCATGCCGAAGTAGCGTCCGTATTCCTGTACCAGGATATCCGCCGCAAGTTTGGAGGCCCCGAACAGGCTATGTTTGGATCGGTCGATCCGCATGGTTTCGTCGATCCCCGCGAAATGAGCGGGGTCGGCATACTCCCAGCGTGTCTCCAATTCTTTGAGAGGCAACTCATTGGGGGCATCGCCGTAGACTTTGTTGGTACTCATGTGGACAAACACGGCGTCCGGGTGATAGCGGCGGGTTGCCTCCAGAAGGTTCAGGGTTCCCCCAGCATTTACATCAAAATCGTCGAATGGGCGGTTTTTCGCCAAGTCGTGAGACGGCTGCGCGGCGCAGTGAACGACGAGGTCGAAGGGGCGGTGCTGAAACAGATTCAGAATCGCTTCCCGATCCCGGATATCCAGATCGACGGATCGAAAATGCTTTGTTGTGGATTCCAGCCGCCTTCGGTTCCAGGTTGTGTCGCCCGTGGGGCCGAAGAAATCCGCGCGCATATTGTTGTCGATACCCAGAATCTCCGATGCCCGGGGGTCGAAATAGGCGACGACTTCCGAGCCGATCAGACCGCTCGATCCGGTAACCAGTATTTTCATCATCCATTCCGATCAAAAAAGAAGAAATTGAATATGCATGCAAAATCGGATTGTGCCTGTGTCTTGTCCGGCAAACAAGTGAAGCAGGAGAAGAGGGTGACCGGGAGGCTCTATTTCCGCCCGGTTTTTCTGAGATGATTCTCGATATCCTCCAGTTCCTGCATGGTGTTGAATCCGGCGGCGTCATAGTCCTCCAGGCGTGCCGCATACACCCGGAATTTGCGGGGCGCATCTTTGGCCTGGGTCAGAATCTCTGCGGCGTCCGTCAGGTAAAACTCTCCTTGCGCATTGAGCGACTCGAGGCGATCCATGGACCAATATAACGCCTCCGAGGAGAACAGGTACAAAGACACATTGACCAGATTGCAGCGTTCCTCCACTTCCTCCGGTGTCAGTCGGAACTCGGTTCCATCCGACTCATGCACACGGAATGTCAAGCGATCGGGATCGATCCGGGAGACCAAGTCATCCCGTTTGCAGACCGGACTGTCATTAAGCTGCTTCCAAAGGTCCGGTCCCAGGGCCTTTTTCAATTTTTTCTCGCTGGGCTGCATTCGGATGAATTCACGGAGCAACGAATCGGTTTCAACGGTCTCCCCGTTGAGTTCGTAAATGCGTCGGAAGATTTGACGTTGAATGACATCCGGGCGTTCGATGATCGTTAATGCCCGCTCGTCTTTGCCGAAGACCACTCGACCGGAATTCGGCCAGGAATTCCTGGCGGCAACCGCCAGTGTCATGTCGGATTGTTGAGAGCGGTGGATTTCCATCATGGCGGGGATGGCATTGGGGGAGAGAACCTTGTCCCCGGCAAGCAGCAGGATGGTTCCCTGGAAACCTCGATGGCGAAGAAACCAGGTTGCGCGACGGGCGGCGTCTCCCGTTCCCAGCGGCTGGGGCTGATAAACATAGTGACAATCCGACCGCAGGGCCTCAACAAAGTCCACCACTTCCTGCCAGAAAAAACCCACAACCAGTACCATTGTCCCGGCCCCGGCGTTTGCGCAGGTATTCAGGGACCGTTCCAGGGCCGGTATGCCCAAAACCGGATACAATACTTTCTGGCATGTGCTATTGGCAAATCGTGTCCCCGTGCCGCCTGCCAGAATAATCACCGCGAAATCACCGTCTTCCG
>JAKPRU010000870.1 GCA_029557025.1 Candidatus Omnitrophota bacterium
CGGTTCACCGAGGAACAGCCCGAAAAGGTGGCCAGCAGTATCACGGCCGCAAAAACCAGTGACCAATATCGGGAAACACGCAATGTGTTGTTCCTCCTTGTGATTTGATAGTAGTGTATCTTAAACTTGCTCCAAGTGTCATAGAGGCCGTACGCCCATGAATCTCTTCCATGATGAATACGCGACGGAACGAAGCCGGATGGTCGATGAACAGATCAAGGCCAGGGGGATTCTCAACCCGGCGGTTCTCTCTGCCATGCGGGAGGTTCCACGACACCTGTTCGTTCCCCCGGAATCCATCGAGGAGGCTTATCAGGACCACCCCCTGCCTTTGGAGGAGCCGCAGGCCACCATCTCCCAGCCTTACATTGTTGCTTACATGACAGACGCTCTCCAGCTGGTTGGAACCGAGCGCGTCCTGGAAATCGGCACAGGCTCAGGATACCAAGCCGCCGTGCTGTCCCGTCTCTGCCGAGAGGTGTACACCATTGAACGTTATCCATCCCTTTGCCGATTGGCCGAAGATCGCCTTAAGGCGCTCGGATACAACAACGTCACCGTGATCTGCGGCGACGGGCGGTTGGGATTGGAGCAGCATGCCCCGTTTGATGCCATTCTCGTCACCGCAATGGCCGACCAGGTTCCGGAACCTCTTAAGCGCCAGCTCGCTATCGGGGGACGGCTGGTCATGCCGGTCGGCAATCCCAATGCGCAGGATCTGATTCGACTGAAACGAACCGGCGAAGACAAGTTCCAGCGGGAAACCCTCATCTCGGTCGTCTTCGTTCCCCTTATGCCGTTGCCCACTCCCTCCGAATCTTCTCCTGATTCCGAATAATCCCCGAGATTGTTGTCTCCTCTGCCTTTCCCCGCAGGAGAGCCTCCGGAGTCTGGACATTATTAGAGCGAGGGAAATTAAAGGCAGCGCGACATCTACCCTGCCTTTCCGCTTCTTCCTTTAATTCTATTTGTCCCCGCCTCACTTCCAAACCTTCTCTCTCCGCCGCAAACTCACATTTTGATGAAGTCCGTATCGTATTCTCCATTCGCAATTCTCTTTGCCTCTCTTGTGTTCTATTCTTCTCCGGCACAAGGGCAGGGATTTGTGCCGCCCCTTCCTGTGGGAGTTCGGTCGGCGTGGCTTGATCTGGGAACTCAGCCCATGGGGTGGGGTCTCATTCTTTGTGTAACCGATGCTGTCCCTGTGCGGTGGGAAAAACATTTAGGCTCAGAGGGAATCCTTCCTGCGAAAAACAGCCCTGATCCGTCCATTTACCTCCGCGTAGCTCCCGGTTTCCTCCTCCAGCCCACGGGCACGTTTTATCTTGGAGTAGAGTACTGGGACGCGAAGAACGGGACATTCCTCGTGGAATATGCCCTCGATACGGAATCGGCCACCTCCAGTGTGGAAAACATACAAACCAAACGGTTTTACACCGGCGGCACAAAACGCTGGCAACGGGAGAATCTGGCAATCACAGACGCCCGGCTTACTCAGAATCTGCCTTACGGAGCCGATTTTCGCCTGATCCCGCCGGAGACCCCCATTCGACGAGTTTTTCTCTCCCGGACTCCCCTGGGAGAGGTGGACCGGGTCCGGCCCCTCAGTGCCGCGCGGGAAGTTGTCAGGCCGCCGGAGTCCCTTGAAATCATGGTTCGTCCTACCAACCAGGCGCGGCTGTTCGGCGATCTCTCCGAACGAATACAATTGTTCGATCTGTATGCCTCCTGGGGAGCAAAGGCAGTCGCCGTTTCCATCAACCGCTCGGAATTGCTGAGCGGGAGGTCGTACCGGGATTCACCGATCACCCAATGGCATTCTCTTTTCCAGGATCAATCGGCGCTAATTCTCCTGGAGATTCCAGTCTCTGCCTCCGAGGATACGCTTCCATCGTTGTGGGATCGCGGAGAATTCGAGCGATGGGAAGTGGCTGCGAAAGCGGTTTCTCTCGCCTTATCGGGACACTGGCTGCATGGCGTGGTCTTGTGCCTGGAGGATATTGCAGGGATGGTTCCCGATACGCAGCTGGACCTCGCGCTCAATTCTCCCATTGTGCGGCAAGACTTTCGGAACACGGTCCGTAATGAAATCGGTTTCCTGTCCAAGGTGAATGCTCGATGGGGCGTGACATACCGTGGGTTGGACCAGGTTGCCCCATTCCGACTCGAAAACGCCCCATCCCAAGAGGCCGCGCAGTTTGCGAATAGCTGGCTCCGAAAACGCCAAGTGGATTATCTGAACGAGGTCTTAAGGATATGGCGTTCCCAGATGGGCGAATCTTCAATTTATGTTCGGATTCCTTGCGGAATCGGATGGGGCACGCCTGAACCGACTGAAGTCTGCCGAGTCGCGCGAAGTCACAAGGCGACAATCCAACTTATCTATAAGGAAGGCAATCGCATAACCGATCCGGGATGGCATTTGTGGGCTGCTGCCGCACAAAGAACCGGTGTGCAGCTCTCTCTGGATATTGAATGTTCCGATTTGGGTGCGGTCCCTGCCGCGCTCTTCGCCCTTTCCGAAAGCGGCGCAACCGGTCTCACCGTCTCCGAGGATCAGATTGCCCTCCAGGTGACACCGGAGCGATTCAAGTCCCTTGTTCAGCAATTCCGAAACAGGCCCCGCACATATCCTGTGGCAGCCCTGTATCCCCGAACTTCAATGGAATTCGGCAAGAAGAGCCATTTCGCAGAATGGTTCGCCGAGCTCCGTGATGCCGTGCCTGTTGACTTGGTCGATGAACGCGACCTCTCCGAACCGTCCGCGCTGTCAAAATACAAAGTCCTGCTCCATCTCGGCGGTGAGGTGTGGGCGAAGGAAAGCCTGATGGGCTTGAATGAATGGGTGCGACTTGGAAATCTCTTCGTATGCGCCGGGGATCACATCCTCGTCGATTTATCCGGTAGTGCGGAAATCATGCCCATTCTGTTCCCCTTGGAGATGCGCCGCGATGGGACTCTCAGACCGGTTTCGCAACAGATGCGCACTGTCGATCTCCTATCGTCGTTCAGCGATCTCCGCGCGCGATGGGGCAAGGAGGTGGGGCAGGGATTCACCCTGTATGTTCCCTCTGCTGTGCAAAATCCGCAGGCTTACATAGAACTACTTACGGCGATCGCGCAGAACCCTGCCATGCTTGCACGAAAGTTCGGCCAGGGAGTTCGTGGCGATGGCGCGGTAAATGGCCTCTTTGTAACCGGCATCGGCCCCGATGAAATGATTTTGAACTGGACTCCCAACCGCATCACATTCCAACCCACACCAGGAAAATCCATCCCTCTTGATCCCTGGGAACTCCGCCTCTTGAAAAACTGACTCCTATAGGCCTCCCTCTCTTCCTTTCTTCCTTTAGTTCTTAATTTTTAATTCTCTCATTGCGCCTCCTCCCTCTTTCTGCCATTATATCAACAATTCCCGTCCCCAAAGGAGAACCATAAATGTGCACAAAATGTACACGCCGTGAATTCATGGAAGCCGGCGCTGCCGGTGCGATTGCCCTTTCCACTTTCGGCGGGCTGACCTCAAACGTAATGGTTTCCGCCGCTCAAACTCCCCAACAGCCGGTTCGTGTTCGCGTTATCTTTCTCGCTAAGCCGGTCCCGACCTGGCCCACCCCATACCTGGATGTCCAGGCGGAATGCAAGCGAGTCGATACCGAGCTGCGCAAAGTCGCGAAACAGGTCCCCGATATCGAACTGGCAGGCGGGGACCTTCTCCGAGTCGCCGAGGATCTCGAAAAACTCAAGGGCACAATGGAGGGCATCGATGGCATCATCGTGTTTAACCTTACATCAAGTGTCGGCCGTCTTCTGAACGGGATCACCGATTACAACATCCCCACGTTTCTGTTCTCGCAGCCGTACAGCGGCCATGACTGGTCCACCATTGCCGATATGCAGAAAGAGGGAAAGCGGATTGATGTTATGGCGACCAGCGATTTCAACGAGCTGGCTCCCGGCCTGCGCACATTCCGCACGGTCCGCCGACTTCGCGACTCGAAAATCCTGTGGACCGGCGATGTGTCCTCCGATAAGTTTGCGCAACAAGTTATAGAGAAATTCGGGACGCAGATCCTCCCCATCTCCGGCGATCAGATGATGGCTGCTTATGAGGCCGCCGACAAAACCGAGGCAGCCGCCCTTGCCAAAGAGATGTCCTCGAAAGCGAAAAAAGTCGTCGAACCCTCCAACGAAGAAATCGAAAAATCTACCCGGTTTTACCTGGCCATGCAGAATATGCTGCAGGAGGCGGGCGCTCAGGCCATCACCATCAATTGCCTCGGCATGTTCCATGAAGGCAAACTGCCCGCGTATCCGTGCCTGGGATTCTCCCGCATGAACGATGACGGCCTCGTGGGAGCCTGTGAGGGGGACCTCTACTCGACACTGACCATGCTCACCTTCGCCTACCTCGTGGAACGTCCGGGATTCATCAGCGATCCGGTCATCGACACATCGAAGAACGCGGTTATTCATGCGCATTGCGTCTCTCCAACAAAGATGGGCGGGCGGGACAGTAAACCGTGTGCGTATTCCATTCGCAGCCACATGGAGGATGATAAAGGGGCGGCCATGCAGGTATTTATGGACATCGGCCAGAAGATCACCATGGCACGGTATCTCGATACGGAGGCCATGATGATTTCCACGGGCGAAATCGTCGATGTTCCTGAGAGCGACCGAGGCTGCCGTACCAAGATCACCACGAAAGTTGCCGATGCGCGCAAGATGCTGTACCAATACACCGGCGGTTTGCATCGGGTCATCTTTTATGGCGATCACGTTCAGGATGTTTACCGTCTCTCGCACTTCCTGAACTTCAAAGTCATCGAGGAGTGTTAGAATCGCGGAGTATTCGAATCAGGGAGGCGGGGGTATCTTGCTCCCGTCTCTTTCTTTTTCCCTTTCTTCCATCTTGCCCCAAAGTTTGATGGCCCGGTAAAAACTGTGAAACGGTTTAGGGCCGTAAAAAGCAGTGTCGACTTTTTGGCGGGGCGTCAAGGATGGCGAGAGGGAGCGCAGGCTGTTTTACACAATCGACTTATGATTGGAGATACGTGATGCGCTTGTTTGTCGTTTTGCTCGCATTGCTCATTTGTTTTCCGGTATATTCTCAGGATGAATATCCCGAACGGATGGCGCTGGTGATGGTTTGGGATGGGCTTCGTCCGGATCTGGTTACACCGGAGACGACACCGACATTGTGGGAATTTGCCGAATCCGGAATGGTATTCGATAATCACCATTCGGTTTTTCCGACAGTGACGCGCGTGAACTCGGCGGCGGTTGCCACCGGCTGCTATCCGGGCACGAACGGGATTCTGGGGAATAGCATTTATGCGCCCGAAGTATACGAAGACAAGGCATTGGATACCGGCGACGCGGAGGAATTGAAAAAGTATCAGAAAGCGCTCGGCGGGTCCATTCTGACTTGCCCTACATTGGGGGATGTACTTAAGGATCGAAACTTGCGGTTTGCCGTGGCCAGTTCCGGCTCGACCGGATCGGCGTTTCTGCTGGATGCAAATGGTGCGGGAGTCACAGTACACTACGATTACACGAATCCTGAGACAGTTC
>JAKPRU010000871.1 GCA_029557025.1 Candidatus Omnitrophota bacterium
CACAGGTGTCGCCTGAAAACCGAAGGTGTAGTCCAGCGCCTTCTCAAGGGACGTGGGAACGGAAATCATGTTAATCCTGAGGACAGTCTCTTCCGTTCCTGGAATGATCTGTGTAACCTGTTCAGTATCACTGACGGAGAAATTGCGGTCCGATTCGGAGAACCAGCAGAAGCCCCGCTCTTCGTCACCCAGCCATATAAAGGGACGAAATGCCATGTTCGTCGCTTCTTTTGGCGCGGCCCCGGCGTTGTAGGCGCTCCCCCAACTCCCCGGGAAAGTATACAGATAGCGGGCATGTTGCGCAGCGAGGGGAATTTCGATGCCCAGATACTCCAAGGTAACAGCCCCCTTGGGAATGATCTCCCAGTCGGAACGAATCATGCCGTCGCATTCAACCGTCATCGTGGCCGCCAGGGTGAGAGATTCCGAATCGCAGGATGCGGTCACCTTTACAATGCCTTCGTTAACCTGTTCCACCTTTGTTTCTTTGGGCGTCCAAGTGACCTGGGCTCCTTCAACACGCGCCAAAAAACGAACCGGCCCGGTCAGGATGTTTCTTGCCGCGGCAATCACCTCCACGGGTGCCGGCAGGCCGTCAAAGAGATACTTACGGCCCCAGGGGCGAACGGTATTGCCTTGCACCGCGATGGGCGCCCACCCTGGCGGCAATCCTTCGCACAGGCCTTCCCTGGAACCCAGCCAAGCGGGCTTTCCCGGGATCTCCACAGGTTGGGTCACCCACGCGACCGCATTCCCATCTCTGTCGAGCACGGTGGCAATAATGTCATACCTACCTTCAGGGAATGGGGAAACGCTCAAGCAACAGCTGGCAGTCCGCGATGTCTCCAAGGTGACCTGCTCTTTGTTCAGAACAAGACCGGTACCAGACTCACAGAGACTGGCTTCCACTTTTGCTGCATTATTGTCCACCGTGTCCGGAAGCGACACTTCCACCCGGACCTCTCCACGAACGGGATAAAGTGTTGTCTGCATGACCTCTGCAGGAAGGAGCGGCAGGCGTGTCGAAGCACCTGTATTTCCGTGAACATCCTGGCCCCCCGCGCACAGAACTACCGACATGGTAAAGAGCAATATCAGGCAGAAACAACGGTACATAAAACCTCCCGCATCCCTCTTAACTGAGCGTTTATCTTGTTTGGGAAATGATGCAACACGTCATTATACACTGTTCTACTTAGGAAAAGACCGCGTTCCCGGTGCCGGTCGAGGAAAACGAGGCGGCCAAACCCGTACAAGTACGCCCTCTGATCCGCCTTTCTTCCCGAACAAAGCGTTATTGTAGAATTGAACGCGCTGGACAACGGTGTCTGAACAACCGAAGGGATTCCATCATGAAGCGACTACTACCCCTCCTTCTGGTTTTCGCCTTGCCTTATGCGTTCGCGACAACCCAATCCGCGGTTCCCGCTGAGGGTATAGCCCTGTCCGCCGCAAACGCCCAAATCTACCGTGCAGACGACGCGCCGTCGACGAAGATTCCCATTACACTCGCAAAAGGCCCCCATCTCTTCATCGATGACCTTCTGATTGCATCAAGCACCGGTATCGCGCGTGTGGTAAACGTCCCGAAGCGGGATACTGCCATCCCGAACCCTGTGATAACCGGAAAAGAAGACGGTTGTTTCCAACCCTACATGACCATCTTTCGTGATCCGGAAACGGGCCGTTTCCGAATCTGGTACGGCAGCCGTGTGGAAGCACAGTCAGAATCCTCCTCCTGCATTGGGTATATGGAGTCTCCGGATGGCGTCCACTGGGAACGTCCGCATCGCGTTTTACCGAATCCCGGACCCATCCAGTTCGGTTCGAGCGTCGTGGACGATGGTCCCGATTGTGCCGACCCGTCGAAACGCTACAAGTTTGCCTGGTGGTACGGC
>JAKPRU010000877.1 GCA_029557025.1 Candidatus Omnitrophota bacterium
CTACGTGTGCGACGCCTCGGTCATCCCGGACGGCTGCGGCGTGCCGCCGGCGACCATGATCATCGCCCTGGGGAAATACCTTGCGCGCGGTCTGGCTGGGGAACGGAACTAGACAGTCCTACGGGGAGACTCAAGCCAGTCTCCCCTGATCAATTCAGACAAGCCGCGAACGGACGGACAGGGGGCATGAGGCTTCACAATACCCTGAACAAGACGATGGCGGTGATCGTTGAGGCGGATCGCCGAGCAGCGCGCCGTGTATCAAATGGAGGGCTTATATGAAAAATACAAAAGGTATTGCCGTGTTCTTGCCTTGGATACTGCTCCTGGTAACCTCAATCGCTTTCGCGGCGGATTCGGTCAAGGTTGGGCCATGGAAGAATGTCAATGAAAAGGATGGGGTGGTCCAGTATATGCGCAGGAATTCACTTTCTTCCGCGGAGGAATACAAGGCCATCGGTGTGGTTCAGGCTCCCGTAGCGGTAGTGGAAAGCGTGCTGCGAGATTTCACCGCCTGGGAGCAGTTTAATTTCATGGCCAAGGAAATAAAACCCATCGAAGTGCCCGGACTTGAGACCCTTCCGGACAGGAAGTGCCTGTATTTCAGGCAAGGGTTGCCCTGGCCGGTGAAAGACCGCGATATCGTGGGCATAGCCCATTTCTCTGTTACAAAACCAACGGGTGAGGTGCGCTGTACGGTCCAAAAGCAGGATACGGATATCATCAAGAACAATGGAAACATCCACATGGACCTGGATAACATGTGCTGGATACTGAAGCCCCTTGAGGATGGCAGCACCGAGGTGACCTATCAGAACCTGGTGAGCCCGGGTGGGCATATTCCGGCGGCACCACTGAATTTCTTGATCAAACAGATCGGTTTGCAAACCATCATCAAATTGCGCGGTGTCGTCAAGCAACCCCAGTACCAGAAGAACGTGACCGTTGTCAGTCAAACACCGTGGCCCGGTCACACACCGTGGTCGTCTCAATACCAGTAGTCGAGGAGATGAGAGGGAGGTAACGTAGTGTGAGTACTGTAAATAATAAATCTGAATCCGTGAAAAGAGAACGGGAGATTGTCGATCTGCTGAGTAAAATGGTAGGTGAGGCAGCCAAAAACTCACGCATAAAACACGTGCTGGTCACGGTGCTGAGCAATGCGGTGAAGCCATGGTCGAATGGAAATTATGTAAAAAGGACCCTTTGCGCGCAAATCGTCAAGATCATATCCGCGGTGTTGAAATCGGAACCATCGTCCACAATCCAGATCCAGGGCAAAGACATCGGCAGATTGATCACCTTGTTGGCCCAGAATGCCAACGCGCGCTACGCCCAATCCCCCATGCACATGGTGGATCATCTCCAAAGACCCTTAAGCGATGCCGTACAACAGATTGACTTTGGCGAGCTGAAGGAATTGCTTGACCGCGCGGAAGAGCCCGTAGTCGAGCTGGTAAAAAACCTTATCGGTTTAGTTTGGTCTCACTATCCCGCAAAGCTCGGCGCCGTCTTGACCTTTATGCACCCGTTGGGAAACATGGCGGTAAAGTCCGCCAACGAAATAGTCAAGCCGCTGAACACGATTACGCCGGATCTGTTCGCGGATCTGATCTTCAGCATCCTGGGCAGCATTGATGGAAAGGCCATTGGGGAGTTATACAACAGGGTCCTGGAATTGATGCGCCAGATCCATACCGGGAGTCTGCTCCAGGGAGAACATGGGATATCGCACTTCCAAATGGATCTTACCAACAAATTACGGGAAATCCAATCCGGTATCGATCCCGAGCTGTACGGTAAGGCCAAGGTGATAGCCGCGGAACATCGCGAAGAGAGGGCCAGCGCCAGGGCCGATATCATGATGGAGAACCCGGAGCTGGTCCTGGGACTGATCGCACGATATGCCGCCATTCAGAATCCGAGGATACGCACGATCGGGAGGAAAGTCAGTGTATATGAGGGCCTTCCCACGGATGACTTCGCCGAGGCCGTGTGGTCCGGGATATCGCCGATCGATACGCAGGGCATAGCCGGGATCGTAAACTCAGTCCTTCGGTTGGTGAACGGCGTCCATGAACACAAGCCGGAGCTGTTTGCGCATGTCATCAGGGATATCGTGAATGCTGTCGACGAGGACGAACTGAAAACCGCCACCCAATGGATTTTCAGGGATATTCGCGATGCCATCACCCCCCTCGCGGATACGGTTCACGAGACTATCGCTGAAGCGGCCGGAGAATAGGTTTTCCCAAGCAACCATGGCGCTAAAGGAGGAAGGTTGGGATGAGCATCATCGAAGAATTCAATGAGATTGCGACAAGTCTGTCGAATCGTTATGTGGATGATTGGAAAAAAGAGGGGAAAAAAGTAGTCGGCTACACGTGTTCTTATATACCCGAAGAGATCATCTCGGCCGCGGGACTGTTGCCTTTCAGGATGCGGGGGGTTGGGGCCGCATCGACAACCATAGCGGATATCTATTATGGTCCGGTGAACTGCAGCTTTCCCAAATGCCTGCTGCAGCTCGTGGGAGAGGATA
>JAKPRU010000887.1 GCA_029557025.1 Candidatus Omnitrophota bacterium
CTACACAGGCCAGGCGTCTCTGCCTGGCAGCTACACAGTAGGCCAGGCGTCCCTGCCTGGCAGCTACACAGACCAGGCGTCCCTGCCTGGCAGCTACACAGTAGGCCAGGCGTCCCTGCCTGGCAGCTACACAGGCCAGGCGTCCCTGCCTGGCAGGCTACACAGTAGGCCAGGCGTCCCTGCCTGGCAAAGAAGGGCAGGAAGCATGCTTTCTTTTGTCAAATCACCGGCCCCGCCGGAGGGATGCTCGAAAGGGCATTGCCGGTTTTGTGGTCAGACCAGTTGGAGCGAAGTATAGTCTGATAAAATACGGATATTCGTCCAAAGGAGGAATACCATGTCTCGACGAACCGGATTCACTCTGATCGAACTGTTGATCGTGGTTGCCATCATCGGAATTCTGGCGGCGATTGCGGTACCGAATTTCATGAATGCGCGGACCCGCGCCGCTGTGGCGCGTGTGATTGCCGACATGCGGAACCTCGGTGTTGCGCTTGAGGAGTATGCTCTCGACAACGGCAACCGCTATCCCTACACCGCCGAGACGGCAGAGACGGAATACAAGCCGCTGCGCAAGCTGACGACGCCGGTGCCCTACATGTCCGCGCTGCCCCCCAAAGACCCGTTCTTGCCGAAAGACAGCGCCTCGGACACACCCGGCGGGACACGAGACAGCTGGTGGGACCCGTATTGGCTGGCGACATTCCCCAGGGAGTGCTATTACGGTGTCAGCAATCCGGACGTTGCCTGCTATGAGGTAGGGCCGTTGCGCTATATCCTGGCCAGCGTCGGCCCCGACAAGTTTTTCAATGGGACACCGTTCTCCGGGTTTCCCACGCGGGATTTTTACTGGGTTCCGTATACGCCCAGCAATGGTCTGGTAAGCATTGGGGATCTTTTCTACTATGGACCCGGTGGCACAACTTCCGACAACGCACAAGACCACCGGCGATGAGGAATGGAGGATGAGAGAAATCCGCGAATCCTATCGAAAGATCGGCGATCCGGAAGATCGGTTCGACATCGAGTTCCGGCAATCCCAGGGTCCGGAAGCCATTTTCGAGGCGGCGTGGACGCGCCGGGAGGTAGTACGATTCGGAGAATTGTCGATCCCGTTCATCTCGAAGGAAGACCTGATTCAGGCTAAAAAGGCAAGCGGCAGGCCACAGGATCTTATTGACATAGAGAATCTCAAGAAAGCACAACGGTTGAATTCGGCGGAAAGCCCAGGACCAACGCGTTCAGTCGAAGACGGTTAGACAGGAAGTCGGTAGCAGGAATGATCTGTTTTGAAAATCTGAGCATTCCAGCTATTTCATCGTTGAAGGGCTATGCCGGGAATTGACTGTAGCGCGTATTACCGGAGGATTTCTCTGAGCGTCTCACGAATATGATAATAACGACAAGCACGGCAACCTGAATTCCGTTCAGTATAATTGTCTCTACCGGATGTCGCGACATCCACGGATAGACTTTGGCGATGGCCACATTCTCCAGTACGTCTTCCGGATCTCTTCTTTCCGAAAAGGGAATAATGTATTCGGAGATCGAATCTTGCCTCACAGTTATGACTACAACATGGTGAAATTGCCGGCCTTTTTTCTTACTCAGGGCCGCTCCACCACCTCCTGTAACAATGTAGGTTGTGTCGTTCCGCTGAATCTGTGCGTACCCGTGAAAATCCCCTGTGAAAACATAGTCAATGTGCATCCGATCGAACAGCCGAACGAGCGAATCGCTTTCCGGATACCCTCTGGCGACGATCTCCCCGGAGATGGAAGGCGGGATGTGCATACACACAAAGCGATACCGGTAGTTGTCCAGAGGTTGTTCGGCAAGTTGTTCGAGAAACGCCAGGCTGTCAGCATTAGAGAAAGGGGAGTCCAAGATGCGGAGGACGATGAATAGACAGTTCTGGTATTCGAATGAAAAGTTAGTCGGTCCGTATTCCTCTTCGAATCGGGAAATGGGAAATCGGTCAGGGCTTACATCGTGATTACCGACAACATAGAAGACAGGGAACGGCAAGGCGTCCTCCGTTGCGCTTTCGGCGCGAAAGAAACGGTGATCCTCTTCCGTTCCTCCGTTCGCACAGTCCCCCAGCAGCACGGCGAAATCCAGGGAGATGGAACGCAACTCCCCCGCAATCTCCTCGAATGTCCCGAAACTCCTTGTGTCGCCCGCGACCGCAAATGCGAACTGTTCTTTGGGGGGACTGTTCGCAAGAAGGTCCCGAACGCGCTCGAAATTTCCGAATTGGGCCGGTAAGGGCGCATCTCCCTCCCGCTGCACGATCAGCGTGTATATCTCAAAAAGGAATGGAAGAAAAAGCAAAAAACAGACCGCTATACGGACGGTGTTTCGAACCCCTGGGCGAAATAGGCTTTTCATGATTCTGAGAACCCGGAGTGTCTTTCAATTATAGGAGATTCGGTCGAAGCCGATTTATTTATCGCAGATTATTCCGTGAAACCCGCGATGTATCAACCCAACATGGTTTCACCCGACAATGGGTAAGCGCGAGCGGTTGCAGGTGCGCCGGGTCTGCCTCCGGGGAGGATCTTCCGTTTGCTTGATCGCGCGCTTCCCGCCATATATCCTTTTGTCTCGTCGAATCGGCCCGGAATGAGAACCACGGATCAACGTTGTGATTGTGGACGCGAGGAACGGAGAATCTGTAGTTCGAGGGTCTGGATATCTCGGCCTGTCTCTCGTATCAGCGGTCGTCTCAGGACCGGCCAGCGAGGTTGTGTATTCTTTGCCGGAGTAGAAACTGCAGGAGAATTTCTGGAGATGTTGCCTTGACGGTTTTATCTAAAGTGAAGGCCTATCGACATTTTCACCTGTTCCTGCTGACCGGTGTCGTGTATGTCTGCTTCTTTTTCCACCTCGGCACGATACCGCTCCTGGATCCGGATGAAGCCCGGTATACGGAGACTTCACGGAACATGTTGAGGACCGGGGACTTCGTTGTCCCACAATTTGCGGGTGAAAACCGCCTGCAGAAGCCGATCCTGTTTTATTGGCTGCAGGCGGCCATGTTGTCGGTCGTGCCGGACGAGGAATATGCCGCTCGTCTTCCCAGTGCGCTGGGTGCGACAGCGATAGTGGTTCTCGTGTATTGGTTCGGATGTCGTCGTTGGGGAGAGTTGCACGGCAGGGTTTCGGCCTTCGGAGTTGCGATCTTTCCTTTAACAATTGCTCTCAGTCGGATCGCGAGTACCGATATGACGCTTGCCGCCTGGGTGACCGCGTCGGCCTTATGGTTCCTGACGGCGTTTCGCGAATCTCGACCGGGCTTCCTTATTGTGGCGTACGCATCTCTGGGAGCCGCGTTGCTGACGAAAGGACCGGTGGCCTTTCTTTTTGTCATCCCGGCTCTTATTCCCGTGTTGCTGTCCCCACGGAGACGGGGGACCATCGCTGTTCGATACCACCTTCTGGGGATTCTCGTGATGGCAATTGTCCTTGCCCCATGGCTCGTGCTTGTCAGTCATCGTGTCCCGGGAATCTGGTCTTACTGGTTCATCGATGAGACCATTGCCCGAGTTTTCACGGGAGTCAAGCACCGCGAGATGGGATGGTGGTTTTATATTCCCGCGACTTTTGCGTCCACATTTCCGGTTTCCCTCTGTTTTTTCCGTAAGTCTCTTTGGAAACATGCCTTCCATGCCTGGCGAAATGGGCGCCTCTCGATGGAGAATCGTGCGCTGATTCTATGGGTCCTGATGTCGCTGATCTTCTTTTCGATCAGCCATTCCCAACTCATCAGTTATGCGATGCCGATCCTGCCCCCGATTGCCCTGTTGGTGGCCTCACTCTGGTATGACGGAAACAGGGGTTCTTCAAAAAAGTCCACACCAATTTTGCCTCCGCGACTCAGAAGAACACTGACAGTGACCATCGCCCTCGTAGTGATATTTTTTATGGGGCCACCGGCGGATTATATCGGTCGCACCAAATCCGCCAAGGAATTGGTTCTGGCAGCGAATCTGGCGGCGCTGCCTGACGATTTTACTATAATCTCGTACAAATACGGTCGGTACTCTTCGCTTGTATACTATACAAAACGGAAAGTCTACTTGTGCGATACGGAGCAAGCCGTAGCCTGGATGCGAAAAGATTCTCCCGTCATCATGGTCTGCCCGATTGAGAAATGGGAACAGTTTCCTTTTCGGCAAGGTCTTATTCTCTTGACAAGCCGCCTGAACTGGTGTGCCGTTGCGAACCGTCAGGCCTCGGAACGATTGCATCTGTCGATATTCGGGCCGGTCACTCCGACGTCCTCTGTCCGGCCGACGCTTGGCCCAAATTCGTCACGAATGTTCGTAAGTGGTTGATTTTATTGCTGGGGGTTGTCATTATCGGCACTATCTCCCCGAATCCCCTGCTCCCCATTACCCCTGAAATTAGAAAGACTTCCAGGTTGTCCAAGTGAATCAGGACCTCCGCGGATTATTCAGCAGCGCCGTGTGCTGATGTCCATGCGCGAAAATGCGGCTATTCGCGGGAATGCCGGGAGGATAAAACGATCCGCTTCGGTTTCAACTAGCTATATATCTATCAATACACTACCCACCGCTCAATATCCGCATATTCACTAACATCCCATATCCGGGCCGTACCATCCCAGCTTCCCGTCAAGACCTTGGTCCCGTCCGACGAAAAGGCCACAGAATTGACCACATCCCCGTGCCCCGAAAACGTCCGAATCAACGCCCCCGTCTCCGCATCCCACAAATTCGCCGTATTATCGTAACTCCCCGTCAACACCTTCGTCCCATCCGGAGAAAACGCTGCCGAAGAGATGTAATCCTCGTGCCCCGAAAACGTCCGAATCAACGTCCCCTGTGCCCGTATCCCATAAACTCGCGGTCCGATTCCCACTCGCCATCAAGACTTTCTTTCCATCCGGTGAAAAAACTATACTATATGCCGAACCCATGCCTCCCGAAAACATCCGAATCGCCGTGCCTGTTTCAACATCCCAGAGAAACCCACCGGCACCACCGCACGTCGCGATGTATTTACCGTCGGGTGAATATGCCGCATACTCAAGCGTTCCCAAACCAACGAAAATTTCCCCCGACGCTCCACGTAA
>JAKPRU010000889.1 GCA_029557025.1 Candidatus Omnitrophota bacterium
AACGATATCTTTACGGTCGAAGGCCGGGGCGAAGTGATCCGCCTGCGGGAAGGTGTGGTTCCCATCCTGCGACTGGATCGTGTGCTCGAAACTCCCGTTCGTCGAGAGACAAATAGTAGAATCTATATCGCCGTCGTGCGACACGGGAATCAACATGTCGGTCTGGTTGTGGACCGGATGGTCAACGAACAGGAAATCGTCATCAAGTCCCTGGGCGCACACGAACAGCATTCCGGTTACATTGCGGGCGCATCCATCCTGGGGGACGGAAGTGTGATCCTGATCCTCGATGTAGCCGCTCTGATTCAGGAGACGTTGGGAGTATAATGGACGACACAGTACTTGAACGAATCAAGTCGGTTTTCTCGGAAGGTGCCGAGCTGGCGGGACGGTCCATGGAAATGATGATCGGCCGTCCGTTAAGTATCCACGTCAATCGCATCGCCCAAGTACCCTTCGAAGATCTGTGTGAAACCTTGTATCCGCCGGACACTCCCATGGCGATGATCCTTCTCAGGATCACCGGGGACAACAGCGGCTATATGGTTTTCCTCATGTATGAGGAGAATGCGAGAAAACTGAATGAGATACTCTGGGGAAGCGTTCCGCTCGAGGATGGTGTGATCAACTTATCCGATCCCTCGGCTCTTCGCGAACTCGCAAATGTTGTGGGCAGCTGTTTTCTTAACGTCCTTGCAGACCGTGTCGGTCTGGAACTGCGTCCCACAGAACCGTTCTTTGTGTATGACATGCTCGCGGCGGTTCTGGAAGGACTGATCGCCGAACAGAGCCTGATCGCCGACAAGGCCATCCTGGTGGACACGAATATGGCGGAGAAGGAACGGGGAATCGGAATGCATTTTCTCTTTCTGCCCTCTCCCGACCTTGTGGAGAACCTTGCGGCACGGTTGAGGTAATATCGAGAGACCTGATGACAACAAACGATCTTCCGCAAAAAAATCTCAGCATTGGAGAGATTTACGTCACCACAAAAGCGGAACAGGTATCGACGGTGCTCGGTTCCTGCGTTAGCGTGTGTTTGTATGACTCCAAGAACAAAATATCCGGTATGAACCATCATGTGCTTCCCGCTCCTCCTCCGTCCGCGCAAGTGGACTCGAAGCACAGCGGGAAATACGGAAAGACAGCGCTGCCGGAATTGCTCGATCGGATGAAACGGCTCGGCATGGAAACTCGGACAACATCGGCCAAGATTTTCGGCGGCGCACACATGCTCTCACAGATTTCTTTCGCAATGATCAACGAACGGAATGTCGCTGTGGCCAGAGAGTTCCTGCACGCGAACGGCATCCGGATTGTCGCAGAGGATGTCGGAGGCGACCGTGGGCGCAAAGTAATCTTCCAAACCGACAGCGGCAAAGTCCTGGTTCGGGAGGTGAACAAGCGCGAATTTCTATGAGATTCACTGTCTGTCACGACGGACGGTCGGACCGGGTGTCGGACACCCGGATAAAAGGCAACAGGGAAGAATCGGGATTGATATGGCCAGAATACTCGTAGTAGACGACTCATATTTCATACGAATGGTCTTGCGCAACATGCTGAAAAAAGAGAAACACGAAGTTTTGGAGGCGGAGGACGGTGAAAAGGCAGTGAGTTTATATCGCCTGAATCGTCCGGAATTGGTGACCCTGGATATCACGATGCCTGTCAAGGACGGAATCGAGGCCGCCCGGGAAATCCTGGAAGAGGATCCCTTTGCAAAGATCATCATGGTTACGGCGCTCGGCCAGGAAAGTATCTTGAAAAAGGCGATCACCCTGGGAGTCTCCGAATTCGTTGTCAAACCGTTCACAACGGAAACGGTTCTGGAAGCGGTGAACCGCGCGCTGAAATAAGAGATATCGCTCAAGGAATACGAAAACAGGAAAGAATGGGCTGAAACGGGAAGAATGGAAACAAAAGACAAAATCCGGGTGTTGGTGGTGGATGATTCTGCATTGGTCCGGAAGATTCTCTCCGATCTCCTGCAACAGGATCCGATGATTGAGGTGGTCGGGACCGCTTCCGACGGGACCTTTGCGCTTCGGAAAGTGAAATCGCTCAAACCGGATGTGGTGACCCTGGACGTCGAGATGCCGCAGAAAGGCGGGTTGGAATTGCTGCCGGAATTGATGTCGGTATATCCCGTGCCGGTAATCATGGTCAGCGGGGTAACCGAACGCGGCGCCGTGGCGACAATCAAAGCCCTGGAATTGGGGGCTGTCGATTTCGTGACGAAACCCAGCGCTTCGGTCACAGAGGGAATGCCCGCGATTGCTGCTACCCTGATCGAGAAAATCAAGGCAGTAGCAGGAGCCAAAATCCGTCGACGTTTCCTGACCAGACCCGCCTCGTTCACACCCCCTCCGAGGATCACCATTCCTCCCCTGCCCAAAGGATCGATCCCAAGAACTCGCTCGGGAGGTCTGGTCATCGGCATGGGCGCGTCAACCGGGGGAACGGAGGCGCTCAAAGATGTCCTGGCGGCCCTTCCGAAGGAGTTGCCGCCCATCATGGTCGTGCAACACATGCCGGAGGGATTCACCCATGCATTCGCCAACCGACTCAACGGACTCTGCGAGCTGACCGTCAAGGAGGCGGAGGATCACGAACCGCTGGAACCGGGAAAGGTGCTGATTGCCCCCGGGCATTCGCACATGCTCATACAGTCCACCGCGACGGGGTACATCGCCGTGTTAAGTCAATCCGAACCGGTCATGCGTCATCGCCCTTCGGTAGACGTCCTGTTCCATTCCCTGGCTCGGGAAATCGGACCGAATGCGCTTGGGGTGATTATGACCGGCATGGGAGCGGATGGCGCGCGTGGCTTGACCCAGATGCGGGAAACCGGATCACACACCATCGCCCAGAACGAACAAACCTGTGTCGTGTTTGGAATGCCCAAGGAGGCCATTGAGATGGGAGGAGCCGAACAGGTACTTCCCCTGCAAGATATCCCGAAAGCCATTGTGAACCTGGTACGAAACGGCTTTGCCGGATCCGATTGACGGCGGGCGCTCCATTCCGAACCTATTTCGCCAACAACTCCAATGCCTCTTCCTCGGTGTCTGCCGTGTTAAGCATTTTGAAGAATGCCTGCTTTTCGAGAATCCGCCTGTTCCCAACCGAAAGATCCACCAGAACAATGCGACCGCCGGGCACCCAAAATGCCGTCACCGTGGCCTGAAATCTCTGGATCACACTGGAAATAATGCTGTTCACACCTTTCATGCCCAAAACCATCTTCTTGCAGCCGGCTTGACGTTCCCGGCTGATCGCTTCTTTTATGGTCTCAATTCCCTCCAAATCAATCGTGCCGGAAAGATCCAGAATCACGACGTCATTTTGTTTTCGGTGATTGATCTTGATCATATAGTCCTTTGCTCCTTACACCATGTCCGACACGAATCGCTGGAATGTTCTCGGTCATCAGAGCCGCAGAGATCATTCGCGGCATTTCTCCTCATGTCCGGTCCGCATCCGCATCCATTTGGTGTCCTGCCTCTTCCGAGATTCTTTTCAGCTCCAGATATTTGTTCCAAATCCGGTCTTTTGAACCGGGTTTCTCTTCTTCCAGAAATTGAAGAATTGCCTGCAGCGCCCAGCTGTTACTCAGACAGATATCCTGAAGAGTAATGGTGGTTCGTCCTGAAGAGTCCTGTGGGATTTCCTCATTCATTTCTGATATCCAATCGCGACGCTTCGGGGGATCCGTCTGCCGACCAGAATACACCTTGGCGCGCGGTAATGATGGCTTGCTGGGCGGCCTTCAGTTCGGCCTCTTTGGTTGCCGTCAATTCCTCATTTTCCTCCAGCAGGGCCTGCAACTTTGCAATTTCCGCCTCGTGTTTCGCCCGACGTCTCTCGGCTTCCGCACGTTGTTTCTGCAACACTTTCATATCCTTCATATAGAGCAGTCCGGCTCCGACCAGCCCGACCAGAATAAAAATCAGCCCCAGGATCGCCAGCTGCATGGTAAAAAGAATCATGACAAATACCGCAAAGGTGATGAGAAGCAAAACGGAATTGACCCCCGGAACAATCATGGGATAGCGCTGGGCCGCCATCGTCTTGAGAGTCGCGATTCCCTCTTCCAGATCCCGTTTCTTCTTGTGGAGATTGTTCAGTTCTTCGAACAGAGCAGAGAGATCCACACTCGGCTTCAACTCTTGCAGCGGCTGTCCGGCTGCGCCGCCGGCCGCCCCCTGTGCCTGCGCCAGAAGGTCGGGAAGCTGCGCCGGATCATAGCGGATTTCGCCGGCGAGCGAATTCAGCGCATCGAGAAAATCCTCCGCCGCGCCCTCCGCATTCGCTTTCAGGATCCCCTCGGCGAATGGGATTTCATTGCGGTGGACTTTAAAAGCAAGGTTAAATGCCGAACTTTTCATAAGAGCGTCGAGTGGGATGCCGGGATATCGTCGAAGTTCCAACTGTGCAATTCCGCGCCTGTCCCGTTTCTGTCTCCTCCACCGGGAATTGCCCCTGACATTGACGTTTCATGGGATTTTCAATGCAACCAGACACCATCTGATGCACGTTAGCATATTCACAACTTCAAAAGCAAGTCACAAGATCAACGACGAGTTTGATGCCCGTTCCGCTCATACCAGATAGGATGCCAACCGGAGACACTCGATAGCCGTGTCCCTGATGGAAACCGTTTTCTCCCGATCACTGAACTCAGGATGAACAAACGGGTTTCTCAAATGTTGCAGGCGAATCAGAAATCCTGAAAGCCTCATCGTCTGATCGTCCTCCAGTCCTTTCAGTCCCATGGGATTTTTCACGGTTACGGTCCCGCAGGCTCCCTGAAAACTGAATGTTCGACCAAAGCAGAAAAACATGACCCCCAGCGCTTTCAGGCCATCCGGCTTGTACTTTTGCCGGTGACGAAGCATCCGTTCAAGAACCTGGCGCGTGATGTCCGAATTCACATCCAGATCGTTTGCCTGAATCGTTCGCACAATATATTGGTTGAAAAAGATATCCAGGTTATCAATTTTGGGATCATACAGCTCCCGAAGAATCTTCTCGGCCTCCCCACCCGTCAAAAATCGAGTGATGCGCCTGCCGACACGGTTCTTCACCTCATTCTCAACCGCAAAGGAATAGGAGAAACAGGCATTCCTTGAGACAGACAAGCCGGCGCTCGGTTCCGATTGCTCCAAATGATACCCGATGGCCAGCATCGTCTGAGTTTCCGGGTGGAGGGAATCCAATTCCGGCAGGAACGTGCGCAATTCGTTCAGGGCGCCCTTCAGATCCACCGTCGGGCGCTCCGAACGACTCTCCCTGTGCTCGGAAACCTCCAACCGGTCCCGTAACTCGAACACCACCCCTTTCATCCCGGTATCCAGGTCCTGCTCCTGCAACAGGCGATCCAACCGTTCGTACAGCTGCCGACGATCCATACCTGCTTCACTGTCCGCGGTTTCCACGAGATCCCGGAGTGCATCGATTTCATCACGATACCGGCAAATCCGATCCAACTGCTCGTATAACCTCTCGATTTCCGCGTCGATCCTGGATTTGCTGACAACGTACATGGCCCCATACTGACGAGCCAACGCGCCTTCATCAAATCCCCCGACAGCCGACACCATCACGACCGGAAGATGCGGATAGTTTCGCTTGACCTGCCGGATCAACTGCAATCCTTCATCATGGGTACGCATATCCAAGTCAGTAATAATCGCAACGGGAGATTCACGCTGAAGCTGCTCCAGAGCTTGCGTGCTGTCCTCCGCCTCCAAAACACGGTACCCCTCCATTGTGAGATTTCGAGCTACCGCAGATCGGTACTGTGAATTATCGTCAACAAGGAGAATCAATCGGTCCTGTTCCATTTTCCACTCAGTCCGCCTGTCGCATTTCTATCAGTCTATCACCCAAATCACTCGAAGGCAGGCACACCCTCGATTCAACCGACCTCATAGACTAAACTTGCCAACGGTAAGTATCTTTGTTCAGACACATGCGTATGCCGCCAGAAATGCAGACCACTCTATACCGACCGAACAGACCCGATCTCAAGCCGCGCATCGCCATAATCGACGACGAGGTCGACATCTGCGCAATGCTGAGCGAATTCCTCCGAATGCTGGGATATGAAACGGAGCCGTTCACCGACGGGCGTCGAGCGCTCGAACGCATTCAGAACAGGCAGTTCGACTTCGATCTTGTATACACGGATATTTATATGCCCGGCCTGACAGGTATCGATATCCTGAAGGCCATTATTGCCCTGGACCAGAACATTCCGGTTATTCTCATGACCGGCCAGCCGACTCTGGAGGATGCGGTCTCGGCCGTACGGCTTGGGGCTTATGATTTTCTCACCAAACCCTTCAACCTGGACCTTGTGGAACTGATCGCCTCCCGTGCCCTGGAACGACGACGACTGGTTTTGGAAAACATTGAGTATCGCAACTATCTGGAACAGAAGGTGGAAGAGCAGACAAGGGAAATCAAGGATTTCCTGATTCATTCCATCGAATCGCTTTCGCTTGCTTTGGAGGCCAAAGATCCGTATACCAAAGGGCACGGTGCGCGGGTTTCCAACTTCGTCCTGACTCTTGCCCGCGAGCTCTCCCTGCCCAGCGAGTACAATGAATCCTTGCGGATTGCCGGTCTCCTTCACGATATCGGTAAAATCGGGATCCCCGACAGCATTCTGCTCAAACCCGACACGCTTACGCTGGAAGAATATGAAATTATGAAAACACACTCGGAGACCGGCTATAAAATCCTGGCTCCCATCGGGTCCCTGGCAGAGATCTCCATATTCGTTCACGAGCATCATGAACGAGTGGACGGGAAAGGATACCCACAGGGCCTGAAGGGGGATGAAATCGCTTTGCCCAGCCGGCTGTTGATTGTGGCGGAGGTGTGTGATGCGCTGGCGACCGAGCGGTGCTATAAACCGGCCTGGCCCGCCTCGCAGATCATCACCTATTTCAGGGACAACCGGGGAAAGGCTTATGACAAAGAAGTCACCGATGCGTTGCTCAGCCTGCTGGCACGCTCCGGAGAGCAAATCTTGAATATCTTGCGCGGGACTATCCAGGCAACTTTCTCAAATCCCTAAGTACTCAACCAGATCCGCCGATGTCGGTGGCGATGAATCCTGGACTTGGTGAACCAGTATTCTTCCCACTTGGCTTGAACACGCCGGGGAGTTCCATGGGACTTCGCATCGGCTCCATTGGGGGTGATGGTTTCCACGTACCGAGTGCATCCGCAGAAAAGCCCGTTCAGAATCGGCTGACCGCAATCGGTACAAATCTGCCTTGCTGCGGTAGTACGCAGGCGCCCCTGCTGCAACCACTTGAAGACCCGAGCCGGGTCGATCCCCAGCGCCTCCGCCAGATCGGTGATTTGCACCTTGCTCTGGCGGCGGATGAACTCACGCGCAACCGCAATGAGATCTTCCTCCGTCTTCGCGCAGGACTTGCAGCAACCGTACTTGTCCACCGGACCGTATTTCTCACATACATCGCAATTTCCAAACATGATACCTCCCCCGGCCGGATCGACAATCCAACCGTGCATGATGTTCCTCTCAAAGCCCTCGAAGGGATTCACCGTTCTCGGAACGGAGAAATCAGGCAGGCGTAAACAACCCGGGAATCAGAATAAAACGGCCGACCGGACCAAGCTCCTCCTTACCGGCCGCCACAGACAACCGACTGACTCAAGTTATCGGTTTCCCGCACATCAAACTGAAGTCAGAGGAAAAGAATTGCGATCCGACAAATCTGTCAGACATAACATCATATCCCAAAACAAGATATATCGCTCTTCACTCGAACCGGATGAAATCAAACGGAATCAAAAATCGACTGGAAGGAGAACAAAGATGGGGGATTCAGGAAAATCCGGATTGAAAGGATGGTGGGGGAAGGGTCCTGCACAGAATTCATGCGTAGACGTCGATAACCTCGCCAAACCCCTCAATCGAGACGGCCTGCGACTGGAGGGAAAGGTTTACTGCTGCCTGCTGTGCGGCCAATTCCAGAGACCTCTGCATCGTCGCCTGGAGCAGCGCGCCCATCAGGTTGGGCAGGCCTATGGCACCTTCAACAACCGCAATTCCCATTTCGACACCCGTAGATAGACCTTTGGTTTTTCGTCCTAATTATCGGCATAAAAGCGAGGAACTTTAGATCTCCACAAAACAATTCATGCGTTCTGTCCGGACCCGATAAAATACGTTCATTTAGCGAAAAATGGAATCAACAGATGCTCACTTCCTCAAACAATAATAAACCCCGCCGAAGCGGGGT
>JAKPRU010000905.1 GCA_029557025.1 Candidatus Omnitrophota bacterium
CCATCCACCATTCCATTTCCGACAACCAGGCAAACTCTTCTGGAGTCTCTGCCTTGCGTGGGTCCGGAATGATTTGATTCTTGAGAAGAAGCCCGTGAATGTCTCCAGTTTGTTCCACGGAGAGCCAGGGCGGTTGTTGGCCGTCGCCTGTGAGAATCGGATCAGGTTTCACATCCGACTCCAATGGAGCCAAACACCATCCGGGGGGAAGAATCACCCGGTTCTCTTCAATGGTCGCGGTGGTGCAGGAAATTGTGCCCGTGGCCGCCTCACGAAACCCCGCAAGGAAAGAATCTCGATCTGGAAAGGACGTTCCTGCCGTGGCGATGTGGACAGTAGCAAGAAGGAAAATGAACATCACCCCACTCCAAGCAGCAGGAATAAGACGAATGAAACCAATGGAAAAGCCGAAAAGACGAAAGAATAACGCTCTATTCTTCTCGCTCCGTGAGAGGGTTGGGGTGAGGCAAACGACAGCAGCACGGTCCCACGTATGTTCTGTCGAGCGGAATTTCCGATTCATAACGCTTCCTTGGACCTCCCGTTATCTATTTCAATGCGTTCTTGTGATAGATTCTGCCGAGTTGACCGTACAATTTCGATACCTCTCCTGACCGCCCATCCAATTTGGGATAGATTGGAGACAGGAGAAACCACCGATGCGCGGAATATGCTGGCTTACAGCTGTTCTGATGATCGCTTTGTTCGGTTGTTCCACAGCGGAAAATCGGACCGGTGGCCCGGCGATTTCCATGCCCCGGAACGTGCAGATCGGGGGGGATATCTCCCTCATTGGCGGTGTATACAAGACCTATCCTCGGAGCGAACCAAGACCATGACATGGTTGACGGAGAGAATTGCCCTTTCTACACGGGGTGACGGTCACATTGTGGATCTCACACCCAAAGTCCGGGAAATGCTGACGCAATCCGGATTCAGGGAGGGACAGGTGACCGTATTCGCCCCCGGCGCAACAGCCGGAATCACCACGATCGAATACGAACCCGGCCTTGTACGAGACTTGCCGCTGGCCTTTGAACGAATCGCTCCGCGCGATGGTTACTATTATCATCACGAAACCTGGAATGACGGAAACGGACATTCCCATGTTTCCGCCTCCATTCTGGGACCCTCACTGACCATTCCGTTCTCCCAGGGCAGCCTCATTTTGGGAACCTGGCAGCAGGTAATTCTGATCGACTTCGATAATCGTCCCCGTCGCCGGGATGTGATCGTTCAATTCAACGGTGAATAGCCCTGCCATCCGGCAACTTCTCCCACATACACGAAAACAGGTCCAAAGATTGCTTTCCAGCCTCTCAAGGGGGAGCCGATAGAGACCACGGAAGGCAGAAATTGCCTTTTTGTGGTATTCAGCGGTTCGCGATGGTACAAATTTTCCCCTCAAGAACGATCATCGATTGTTGTGCGAGAGGTCAACGCCATGGTCCGGATCACTCAAAACCTGCTCAGTGAGCGTTCCCTGCTGAATCTGCAAAACAATCTTTCCTACATCCTGAAATTGCAGGAGCGGCTTTCAACGGGTCTGAGCATGAATAATGCTTCGGACAATCCTCTGGATTTCCCGGTTGCGCTGAAGTTACGGTCGGACATCATGTCCGGACGTCAGTTTGTCAGCAATGTCGAGTATGCCACGACGGATTTGGAACTGACCGAAACAACCCTGGGGAGTGTGACGGATGTTCTGAAGAAAGCGCGCGATTTGGCCCTTCAGGGCGCCACCGATTTCAGCCCGGAAGCCAGGGTTGCAGTGGCTTACGAAGTGGGCG
>JAKPRU010000908.1 GCA_029557025.1 Candidatus Omnitrophota bacterium
TCTCCACAATCTTTCCAAATCGTAATAGGCGCGCGCATTTTTGGAAAATATGTGGATGACGAGATCCATATAATCCATCAGGATCCATTCGGAGTTTTGATACCCTTCCACGTGCGACGGACGAATGCCAACCTCCTTAAGCTTCTTTTCCACCTCATCGGCAATTGCCTGCATCTGCCGGGAGGAATCTCCCGTACAAATCAAAAAATAACTGGCAAACGAAGCAATCCCGGAAATATCCAGAATTACCAGGTCATGCGCCTTTTTGGCATCGGCTGCGTTCGCAGCAATTTTCAGAGAATCGGTCATCTTTCACCATACAGATGAAGTTTATGGATATATTCATACACGGGACGGGGCACCAGATGCGCAACCGTTCTGCCTGAAGCGGCAAGGTTTCGGATATCCGTTGCGGAAATATCGGGGGCGCGGACATCCACAATATAGATTCTGCTCTCACCCGCTTTAATCCGGGCAAGTTTCAATCGAATCTTGTCGCGCTTGAGTCCCCGGAGGTCCGTCAGCCTCGTCAGCGCCTGTTCCGGCAGGGCATCCTGGAGGCAAGTGAGATCTGTTCCAGGCCGGACCGCAAAAACAAAGTTATAGGAGTTGAGAAGCGTTTCACTCTCTTTCCAGGATTTGACATCCATCAGGGAATCGCCACCCGCGATAAAGAAAAGAGCGCTTCTGCCCTGAGCAACTCGACCGGAAAGTTTTGCCATCGTATCAATGGTAAAAGAGCTGGCCTCAGGTTCGAGTTCAACCATGGACGGCAGGAAGGAGGACGTTCCGGCGACAGCCAGACTCACCATCGCGTAGCGATGCGAGAAGGAGATCAGGTTTTCGAGAGGCTTATGGGGAGGAACGGAAGCCACGACAAAGTGAACCTGGGTCAGAGAAAAAAGCCGCTGAATCCGCCGGGCAATATGGAGATGCCCGGAATGGATCGGATTAAACGTTCCACCCAGCACGCCGATTCTCATGATTCCCAATCAGCAGTCCTCCCGAATATGGATATTAAACGCCAGATGCCGGTCAATGCACAAGGGCAGCCGGTCACCGAAGCATGGAGTCCAGAACGCCTATGAGCTCTTTTATCCCCTGTCCTGTGACCGCCGAAATACCGAGGAAGGGCAGCTTTTTGCGTGTGCACATCGCCTTGAGACCTGAGAGCTTCCGCGGACTGGCCAACGCATCCATTTTGGAAGCCACGACCAACTGCTTGCGGTCCAGGAGTTCCCTGTTGAAGAGTTCCAGCTCTCTGACGATCGCCTTATAGTCCTCCACGGCATCCCGCGTATCGTT
>JAKPRU010000918.1 GCA_029557025.1 Candidatus Omnitrophota bacterium
CGCATTCCAGCGCGAATCTGATCCGCGAAGGCAAAACGCATCAGATCTACAGCATTATCGAAACCGGGACGAAAGATGGGATGGTCACTCTGGATGCCTCTCTTATGAAACTGTACCAGCGCGGTCTGGTGACCGCCGAGGAGGCTCAGCGCCACATGCACAATCCGCAGGCCCTTATCGACTTTGTCTTACAGGAGAAACCCAAACAGGTTCCTGCCGCCGCAGCCTTCAAATGACTCTTCTGCCTCTCCCTCCGGGAAAGGATCGGGGTGAGGGTAGGACAGGCGTCTCTGCCTGTCAGAGGGCGTCTCTGCCTGCAGGTAGGACAGGCGTCTCTGCCTGTCAGTAGAATTATCTTACAAACTTCGCGTCCGCCCAGTCGGCGTGATCGGCGTTTGGCCCATCTCCAGCGTCTGTGCTGACCAGCTTAAGTGTCTCGATCTCGTCCACCCACAGGTCCACCCGCCGGGGCGGATCTGTCGGGCGCATGACAGGGCTTTCAAACATAACAGATCCGTCTCCATAAACAAAAAACTGCACGGAGGACGGGCCATCGGGTTTCACCTGCGCATCCACGCCGACTTCGGCAATAAATCGGTCGAATCCGCGTGGCACGTCCACAAGAATCGTCGTGGTGGCATGTGTGCCGATCCCGCGGGCATAAATGTGGTCGGCGATCCGGATCGGATTCCCGTCGATACTCTGGTCCGTCTTCGGTTCTGTCCAATAGAAGGACTCCACCACAAACTTCATGTCCGAGACATAAATCGTATCCGGCCTGGACTGATGCCAGATCGCAAACAAGGTCACCACCACAAGAACGGCAATTACGATACCCAGATTCCTGTTCATCACTTAACCTCTCCGGTCTGATTTCTATATGTTTTACGCACGACACACTCCTGATTCAGTTTACCGTTTTCAGCTCCATTTTCCAAGATATTCCCCGGCTTTGCTTCTTCCCATTCCTCTCACCCGTTCCATTTGTCTCATCCTTTGTTCCCCAAACCTACCCTCCATTCCTGGACCGTGTAAAATATGCAAAAGGTAGCTCGAATCAGAGGAAAAGGGCAAGAAAAATGAAACACCGATCCGGTTTCACTCTCATCGAACTCCTGATCGTCGTCGCGATCATCGGTATTCTGGCGGCCATTGCCGTGCCGAACTTTATGAACGCGCGGGTTCGGAGTAAGGTGGCCCGGGTCCAGGCCGAGTCCAGATCGCTTGTACAGGCCTATTTGTTGTACAGGTTGGATAATAATCTTTGGCCCCCGCATATCGATGGAGATCCCGCCCAGCACCGTTTCGTCACCACGCCCGTCGCCTATATGACCGGTTCGGTGTATGACCCTTTTCAGGAAAAACTCACATCGGGTCAGGTCCAGGTCATCGAAAACACCCGGAATCAGTACCACATGGAACCTGTCAGGCCGTGGGTACTGCAATGGTTTGAACCCGTTCAGCAACGCTATTCCAGATTTGTTGCCGAACTGCGGAACTCGGCTTATGGGGTCCAATCGTTCGGGCCGGACCGAGACTTCGATTGGGGCGAGCTGTACGATGCCTCAAACGGCACAACGAGCAACGGTGATATGTACACATTGGCCGGCG
>JAKPRU010000936.1 GCA_029557025.1 Candidatus Omnitrophota bacterium
CAAATGGTGGAAAGCGGGCAAGTGGTGACCCTGGAAGGAGTGAACTCCAATGTCCCTGGGCGGACTTACCAAGTCACATTTCGTGTCGGTCGGGACCTGTTCAACGGCAGCGATGACCTGGAGATTTCCGCCCAGGAATACCTTGCCAGGTTAAACAATGGACCGGCGGTCACATTCCGCAACGGCGACCAGGGAGTGTTCATTTCCGACGGGAACAATCCCACCGGCGATATCGCCGGAGCGCAGCAACTCCAACTTAATTTTGACACGGTCTTGGGGATTACTTCCGGCGCCTCTGCCGGTGGCGAGAACTTCGTCCTTACAACTGTAGCCGACCGGCTGAATTACCATATCGGTCCGGATGCCTGGGAGGACCGCATGTTTTCCTATTTCAATGTGCAGTCCTCCAACCTGGGGATCTCCCAAACCCGAAATCTCGGCAATATCAGTGTGACAACTCTCACGGGCGCAAATGATGCTATCGAGGTCATAGACGCCGCACTGGACCAGCTGAACGTTGTTGCGGGCGTTGTCGGTGGCCTGGAAACCCGTATGCAGGACACCTCCAGCCAACTCGATCTCTACTCTCTCAATCTGAACAGCGCCTTCTCGACAATCGGCGATGCGGACATGGCGAAAGAGATAACCAACTTGGCATTGAACTCACTCCTGATGACTTCGCAGACAGCGGCGCTGCTTCAGTCGACAATGTTACCGACCGAGATTGTTCCGCTTCTGCTTGGAATTGACTTGAAATCATAAGAACCGACCGATCACGGGATCGGGAAAGGAGGTTGAAATTCGCGAAATGACATAATTGTAAGTCCTGGGGATTCAGGTACGATAGCCGTCATGGTCGGAGGAAAAGAATTCCTTCGGCTGGGGTCTAGAGCATCGCTCCCGAAACCGGGAGCATGGTCGGAAGTCGAATAATCGACACAAACACAGCATCATGGAGGAAGATGGTCATGGATTCCCAACGGATTGGCAGTCAATTATTCAATTATTCTCAATACCAGGCCCTTTACTCGAACAAACTACAGAAGGTTCTCGAATCGCTCTCGTCAGGGTTGCGGATCAACCGGGCGGGGGATGATGCGGCGGGCCTGTCCATCGCCAAGCGGCTTCAGGCACAGTTCAGTTCCCTCAATCAGGCCATGTCGGATGCGCAGTCCAGCCTGAATGTCGCGGCTGTCGCGGACCAGGCGTTGGGGGAGACCTCGGATCGCTTGGGGCGAATGCGTGAACTCGCGATCCAGGCAGCGAATACCGGCGTATATGACAAGCAATCTCGGCAGGCGTTGCAGGCGGAACTCAGCCAGTATGTGGATGAAATCAACCGGATTGCCAATACGACACAATTTGGAACCAACAGGCTTCTGAACGGCAATTTTTCGGCACAGGCCGGTCTCCGTGCGGGTCAACCGAACATCGGAGCAACGGTGGATACCGGCCCGTTTGCCTCCACGCTGTCCACGGAAACGAATTACCTCACGATTACCCAGACCCGCCAGGGATCGGCGCAGATCCGCGCGGGAGAAGCCTACGGCCGCATACAAACAATCAACCTGGGGGTGCAGAATGCAACGGATATCGCGGTCACCACAGGGACAATGTTTAATTCCACCGCTGCCGCTCCCTCAGCGGCAGGCGACAATCTGACCGATACCACATTCAATTCGGTCACCCTCCAGGCGGGCGGCACGATCACATTCCAGGGGCAACTGGCCGATGGAACCACAGGCTTCTCCGGAACGCTCAGTATCGGGGCCGGAACGACGATCAATGACTTGGTCAATGCGGTCCAGGCCGCTGTCGACCGGGCTGAAACGAAACAGGGAATCAATACCGCAGGCGGAACAGGTGCTCGCGAGACCAATGTCCGATTCAATGCCACGACGGGCCGGATGGAATTTGTCAACAGCGCCGGGAATGCGGTCTCGGAATTCGACATTAACTTTACGGTTGCGAATGCCGCCGGAGTTCAGCAAACCCGGGTTGGTGTGACCCGGCAAGCCCAGATGAACGGGGTCGCGACCGGCGCGCAAGTCGGCAATAATGTGACCGCCATTACCGGCAACACATTCGACACCGGCCGGCTGAATATCACCGTAACCGATGTCCAGGCCGCGACCAACCGGCGAGTGGAAAGCAATATCGCGTTTCGCGACCAGACGGGTGCGGCATTGACCGCCGGGGGACAGTTGGTTGGAGCGGTCTATAACGGTGTCGCACTCGCGGCGGGAGACACCATTCAGCTCCAGGGAACCAATACCGACGGCACAACATTCACCAACACGATCACAATCACTGCCGCCGGGGTGGATACCGGGGCAGGGAACGGGACAGCCTCGACACTCCAGGACCTAATTGATGAAATGAATGTTCGCGACAACGCCATGGCAGTGGGTGGAGCGGGCAACCAAAGCGGATTCACCTCCGCGCGGGCCACACTCACCGGAAACGGGACCATCCAGGTCGTGGATGATCTCGCCGGGACTTCTCAAACGAATTTCACCTTGACTGTGAATGACCGTACCCCCGTCGGTGGTCAGACAGCCGGGACGATGGTGGATCGTGCTCGTGTTGTTGCCGCCGGGAACGCCGAGTCGGCCACGGTGCGCATAAACGGCGGACCGGCGCAGCGAGTCGAGGCCGGGCAGATGGCCACGCTCTATGGACAGAGAGATGCGGCTGGAAATAGATCCCAGCTCACCATGCGGATCGGAACCGGCCTGACTGCCGGGACAGATGTCATGGATATCCGCGCCAATGAATATGTGGGCCGGTTGAACAACGGCGCGGGGGTCACATTCCAGGCCGGCGATCAGAATGTCACGTTCACCAGCGGCGCGGCTACGGGTGTCGCCGAGACGCTCACCATGGATTTCGGGGCTGTTCTGGATATCCCCGGTGTTGGAGCGGCGAACGCCCAGACTGTGATTATTTCCGCCACTAATCGAAATGCCAATTTTCAGGTTGGAGCGTATGCGGACCGGAACATGCAGCTCTTTTTTGGCGATGTTCGGGCGAACCGGTTGGGCCTCGGTGCAGGGCAGACCCTTGAGGATATCGATATTACCACCCTGTCCGGCGCGGAGCAGGCCATCGGGATCATTGATGCCGCGCTGGAGGAGGTCAACACCAGTCGAAGCCGGATCGGGGCGTTTTCGAACCGAATGGAGAGTTCGACGCGGGATATGGGGGTCGCAATCGAGAACCTCACAGCGGCCTATTCCCGCATTGCCGATATGGATATGGCCCGGAGTTCAACCCGTCTCGCGACAGAGAGTCTCTTGATGCGGTACAACCTTGCTGTGCTGACACAAACAAATCAGTTGCAGAACCGGATGTTCACGGGCCTGTTGCCGTAGTTGGTTTATGTCCCCCCTCAATCCCCCGTGAACGGAGGGAAGCATTCTTGTTCCCTCCCCGTTCACGGGGAGGGTCGAGGTGGGGGTGTATGCGTTTACGGGGGAGGGCCAGGGGACGCGGTTCTCCGGGTGCCACCCGGAATTTCTATCATCCCAACCCACTGCCGATCAGTCACATGCAAGGATGAGATATCCGACAGGTAGAGACGCCTGCGGTACCGGGAAGATCCTCCCCCCTATCCAAATGTGGAGAGGGGGGCAAGATACCCCGCTCCTCTATTCTCTTCACTATTTCCTCCGCACGGGATGGAAAACCAGGAGAAGCGCATCCCGCGCGGGCACATTGACGGTATATGTGAACCGTGAGGCTTGCTGCGGGGGCAATTCAATGGATCTGTCCGGTGAGATCTGCTCCACATTCAACTTGGAAATTCCCCGTATGCGACCAGCAGCTACGCTCGGAGGGACGGAAAGATAAGCGGCCGAATCGAAGTCAAAGGTGTATGTTTGGGATTCCGTGTCGGCATTTGCCAGGAAGACACCTGCATCGCCATCCCTGCTTCTCCACAGCGCCGCCTGAACCGCCTGGAGGGTAACCGGGCCATCACCACCGGGTTTGTTCCAGGTCCCGGAAAGTGTCGGAACAGAGTTGATCGGCTCCAGGACCTGCAACAGCTCTCCATAGACCATGAAATCAGCGGCTTTTGCGCGCAGTTGGGCCAGACGAACCAGGAATTTCAATTTCGGCTCATGTTCGGGTTTGAGAAGATCCACGCCATCCCAGCCCAACTGAGTCCCCCACACAAAATCGCGCGCTTGACACATGCAATACGAAACATCCCCATGCTGGAATGCTCGGTTGCTGGCGAAATAAAGGGAATATCCGCTGTACACGGCTGTAATCATCGGAATTTCGGTGTCGCTTCGCTCTGTCCAGATCAGGTTCGCATCGATATTGTCCATGTACGGTTCGGCGTTGTTCTCGCTGGTGAGAGCAATCGACCGGCCACCGGATGTACACCATCGCTTGATGGGTTTGAGCAGGTCCCGGTAGCCATCCACCCACCAGGAGCCGGAGCCAAGGGGATGCCCGTGTTGCGGATCGAAGCACCAACGGGGCGGCGCGGAAGCAATCTGGTCCAGATAGACAGCATTGACTCCGCACTCCGTTCCGAGACGTTGAATAATCTCCTCTACTTTTTTCTGCCAGAGCGGCTGAGTGGGGCACATCACGGCCAGATTGGCGCCGGAGCCATAGGTCTCAATGGTGACATCGCCGGTGGCATCTTTCACCGCCGCTGGACTGGCCTCTTTGAAGTTCTCATTGCCCGAATCCCAGAGTCGTGAATTGATATAGGGCATGACCGTGATACCCCTGGATGTCAGATCACGGACGGCTTCTGCAAAACCGGGCTTGGTGGGGAAATAGTTGGGGTAATACGTATCGAAAGGAATCTGGTGCCAGTTATACCAATGTACTCCGACCGGGGTACCGATGGCCTCAGCAAACTGTTTCACCGCAGGGGCAACCTCCTCCGGCCCGCCACTCGCGCAGAGCCAGGCCGTGACGCGCGTGATGGCCTCCGGGACGTCTTTTCGCGACTCAAGAGAACCTTTCTTCGTCCAGGGCGTTTCGCGGGTGACCCAAGCACGGTACTGTTTGCAGCCCTCCATCCAGGAACCCTCGTATATGGAGAGAGCGAACGGGTACGGAGCGGACCAGTCACTGCCGGGAACTCCCATATCCATAACCGGCGTATCGACACGGAACTCCTTGCCGGCTTCGATTATGAATGATTTCTCGAAAGCCCGGGCATCATGTGCGGCCAAGTACAGCCCGTTGCGATTCTCCTGAACCAGAATGAACTGCATGGGCAACGCATGGGATGGATATTTGCCCTGAAGACGCTCTTTCGGGTGGTGGTATAACGTTCCCCAAGTTCCCCGCCCCATGGCAACATCGGAACGATCCGGGCCGCCAAGCCCCGTGACGACCGGAAAAGAGACCTCCCAGAGGCCGTATTTTGTGCTGCGGTTATCGACCCAGATATTCAAATAGGCCGTATCATTACCTGATTGGAAGCGGCAAGTCACACGGACATCGATCACTTTGGATTCCTCGCCGAGTGTCAGGTTTTGCCATTCCAGCGTGAGCATCCGAGTTTTCGTGGTACATTGCGGGGAAAGAGCCTCGCTATTATTGAGATGAATTTCCTCGCCATTCTTGCGACGAAACTGGAGTCTCCAAAGCAAAGGCTTGTCGCCAGGCATGGAAATGAAAGAATGGCCGTTATCCAAGTTGGAGATATCCAGGATGCCGCCGGTGGCCCGGCTGAATGTAATCGCGGAGCGCCCGTTCGATACAGAAATGTTGTCATCTCCCCCGGCTTGAGCGAAAGCAGCCGTGAAGAAAAGAACCAGGGCAGTGAGTCGGAAAAGGCGATTCATGGTGAGAAATCCTTTCTAAAGTGGGCGTGCTCTTGAGAAGAGAGGAATCCCCAGCAAGAGTGGGGGCATTATGGACAAAATGGACGGGATGGACAGGGGAATTGTGAGTTGACTCAGCGAACGTCGAGGAGTGTCTGGTATCCGGTCAACCCCCACCTGACCTCTCCCGATCTTCGGGGGAGGAACCATGCTTTCTTTGTCAAATCATTGGCCTCAACGATTTCGCGCTCGAAACGATGCGGCTCTGTAAAGGCAATCCAGTTACAAAGCATTAGTTCGGGGACACGAATTGCCCGCCGGCCAA
>JAKPRU010000942.1 GCA_029557025.1 Candidatus Omnitrophota bacterium
GCAGATCCTGCCAGGGAGACCACTGCCCGCTGGTTCCGATCGGAGTGCGTCGCGTTACGCGAAAGCCCAGAATGTCCGGTTCTTCAATCGTCATTTTTAACCCCGCCCATTTTTCGGGGCGGCTCATCTCTCATCCGAAACGCGTTCAAAAGCCGTCCAGTTCATTGACGGTCAGTTCGTAATCCACCCACAGACTCCCGTTGCCGTAATGTTTCACGTCGCGGGCATCAAACCGCTCCACGACCAGGGCATTCCCGCTACGTCCTTCCGAATCTTCCCAGGCACACTCGATTCCTTCTTCCTGGAGGGACTCAATCACCGCGATGGCATTCAATACCGCAGATTGCTCCCCATGCATGACGCCGACAATCATTCCCGTACGAGATCCCAGGCGGGTTACCTTGCGATAATCTCCGACGATGCCCGCACTGCCGACGCGCTTGAACGTCTGCTGACGCGGCATCCAACGCCAGGTGTATCCGCCCAGGGAAAGATCGATCCCGGAAATATGCGCAGCCATTATTGCGGGCCTCCCACCGGAGCCTGCATTTGACCAGGCGTATCGGACGGCGAATTGTAGTGATGATGCGTACCGCCATTAAAGGTGACCGGAGTTTGTTGAGTTTTGAGATTTTCTTTGGCCGAGGTCACAAAGTTAGTCGCGTCTTTGATTGCCCCGTCGCCCCAGTGAAGTTCTCCGAATTGGCGGCGGAACGACATCCAGGGTAAGTTGGATATTTGTTCTTCTGCCTGCGATCGGGTTTCCGGAGAATACTTTTCCGAATCCCGGATCAGTTCCAGTTCGCGGGTCAGCTGTTTTAATTCAATTTCAAATTGGGTCTTTGCGGGCATGGCATATTCGAGAACACTCACAGCGGAATTCCCGCTTTCTTCCTTCATGGCCAACTGGTCGTCCCAAAACGAAGTCGTCGTTGTTTTGCTGGCCAGTTTCGGGGCGGAGGCCTGACCCTGTTTTAATGTGGCCAATTCGGATCGAGCTTGAGCCATCCG
>JAKPRU010000950.1 GCA_029557025.1 Candidatus Omnitrophota bacterium
TGTTGCCATGATACCGGCCGATGTGCCCCTATCGCCGCCCACACACATTCTTCCGACCCTGGCCGAAAGGATGGTGAATGCCGATCTGGACGCATTGCGGGTGCTGACCGACGAGGAAAAGACCCGCGACCTATGTCTTAGGGCGGTGAAAAAATCGTCCAAGCTGCTGCAGTTTGTTCCCGCCCATTTGATTGACGAGGAAATGGTGCAAGCGACGTTCGACCGCTGCAATGGTTATCATGTCGAGATTCTGTTCGAACTCCTTCCGCCGGCGTTTCGTACCGTCCCGCGTTGCATGCGCCTGCTGGAACGCTATCCTCGACCGTGTTTGTCTCGTTATCCTGGATCCGACAACTCGTCCCTCCTGCAGCGCATACCCGCGGAGCACTGGCCCGAGATCCTGGCGCGACTCGAGCCGCAGACATTGCTGCGTCTCCGGAACGCGGACAGACCGTTTTGCCGCACCGTGATTCGACCGCTAATGACCGCGGATGTCGTTCGTCGGTGCATGGAAGTCAAACCCGAATCAACCCTGATTTTTCTGCGCAAGTTGAACATGCTGAAACCCGAGTACATTGAGCTGGCCATGCACCATCGAAACTCCAGCACCAATCTGATTCAACCGCTCTTGGGTCTGGTGGTGGATTTTCGGAGTATACTGGAAACCAGCCGGAATCCGTTCGAGTTCGAGTGTTTCTGGAACAAGAGTCCCGAGCCTCGTCGAGCTGAGGATATTGCCCGCTTTTTGGCCCTTCGTCCGCACCCCAGAAGGCACTCGGGTCCTGGCATGCAATTTCCCGAGTGGGTCGAGTACTGTCGCCAGTTCTATGAACGCCGAGCCAGAAACAATTGAAAATACAATCTTATTCCTCGTACTGCGTTTGTCACTCTTAATCATTCCACCAACCGTCCATGGCGGCGGCTGTTGAGGTTTCTGAGGTTTCTGATCCCCCTGCTGCTCCCCAGGAAACCCATGACAAGATCGAAAAGGTCACCGTCCAGTTGACGGACTATAATCCCACACACCCGTTGGCACCGGGTCACTATGGCATTGTGGGACGCTGCAATTCCGGTCGATCCCGCGTGGCCAAGATGCTGCTGAACACGATGCGGTACGACTTTCTGGTCATTCTGTCTCGTGATCCGGATATTGTCCACGCAAAACCGCCGTTTGACTATTTGCACTACCTG
>JAKPRU010000951.1 GCA_029557025.1 Candidatus Omnitrophota bacterium
GACGAGTGGCAACCGACGATCCGCCCGTGTTTTGTGATGACGGCACCTTGTTTTGATCCGCATATATTTGCGCAATCCGATCGATAAGCGCCTGCCCTTCTTTATCGCGGTAGCTCGGAGGACTTTTCCAGCCCTCAGCCATCTGTTTCATGTGTTTCTCGACTGTGCCCGGTTCAATCCAACCATATCCGGCCCACGCCAGTTGTGTCAGGAGGGAACGCATGTCATTATCATTCCATACTGGACGTCCGGATCGTACCAGGGCTAGCATTCCGTCTTCCGTTGAACTCGTCGTTACCGAGGCATTCGGAAGAACCGTGGGTGTATGAAGGGCAAGAAAGTTCCGCAAATACGACTCCGCATTCTGCTCCCAGCCGTCCTGCCTGGGGGTATTCAACTTCCAGTCCACCTGAGCCAGTTGCATTAGTCTCGATTTCTTTCCAGGTTCGCGCGAAAGTTCTTGCGCTAATAGATACCGGCCATCCGGGCTTAGCGTAAAATACAAGCCGGTGAATCCGCCGAATATACCCAGCTTTTCACCGGTCTCGGCATTCCAGACCCGAATGCCATCTTCGCCCGTCACGCCGATTCCCATCACATAACTCCCGCACGGGCTGAAGGAACCGAATTCGTTATTCATTCCAGTTCTTCGCAGCACCTTCCAACTCTCGATATCGATCATCGCCGTATCATGGCCGGCGATCCAGAGAATACGCCCTCCGTCAGGACTGATAAGAGCGTGATCGATCATGTAACCGCTCAGCGGCTGATGGCGCAACGTCGTGCCGCTAGCCAGATCGAACAGAAGAAGACCTTTTTTCCCCGCCGCCAGAGCCATTTGCCCGTCCGGACTAACCGCATATACGGTATCGCATTCCAGTTTGTACGTCCGTATACACCGACCGTTTTCCAAGCTCCATAGTTTGATTACCTCATCACTACCCGCCGACAGAACATATTTGCTATCTGGGCTGAAGCATGCGGACTTTACGAAGAGCCAATGCCCGTCAAATGCCCGGGCAAGCATCCCTGTCGCCACATCCCACATCTCCAACTTCCGCATATCGCCGGTGGAATCCTGTTCTTCAGCTTCCAGAAGTATGTAGCGACCGTCCGGACTAAGTCTAAGCGGCCGGTGAGTATCTGAATATTTGTCACGACCCGCAAAACGGGTAATCGTCCGAAGGAGTGACCCCGTGGATGCGTCCCATGTCATGAGATTTGCAGTCTTGTCCAATGTGTATGCGAATCGGCCATCCGGGCTGAAACCGTAACCGACGACATCAGCGCTGATCTCGAGAGTATGCCGGACGGTTATACCGTTGATTCCAACCCGCCGGCTGCGCCCGACAAAAACGTCTCCGGCTTTTTGAACCAGAGCATCCA